>SLQN01000255.1 GCA_007131465.1 Paracoccaceae bacterium | reverse complement strand
CTTCGGGGATGTGCTCGACGGGGTGCGCCGCTTCGATCCGGCCACCCAGAGGACCGTGCAAAAGCTCGACATGATCGAGTTGGCCCCTGTCAGCGAAGTCATACTCGACGAGGCGGCAATCACCCGGTTCCGGCAGAATTACCGGATCGAATTCGGCGCGGCAGGCAGTGACGACCCGCTTTATGAAGCGGTCAGCGCGGGGCGCAAGCATCAGGGCATGGAACATTGGCTGCCTTTCTTTCATGCGAAGCTTGATCTGCTGTTCGATTACCTGCCCGAGGCGTCAGTCATGCTGGATGACCAGATTGACGCCGCACGGCTGGCACGTTGGGACGGGATTGCCGACCAGTATGACGCGCGGCGCGAGGCCATGCTGGCCAAGGGGCGGCTGGACAGCATCTATAAGCCCTGCCCACCGGGGGCGCTGTATCTGGATGATACCGCCTGGTCGGCGGCGCTGGCAGAACGGCGCGTGCTGCAACTGAACCCGTTGCGCCTTCCACCGGGGCCGGGGGTTCTGGATGCGGGCGGCCGTGCGGGGCGCAGTTTCGCGCCCGAACGGCAATCCGGGGCGAATGTCTTTGATGCGCTTGCCGCCCATATCCAAGCGAAACTGGCCAAAGGAAACGTGCTGATCGCCAGTCACAGTGCCGGCGCATGCGAACGCCTTGCGGGTCTGCTGGAAGATCATGGCGCGCCCGCCACACGCCAGATTTCCAGCGCGCGCGACATGGGTGACGGGGCAGGGGCGCTTTATCTGAAGGTCTGGCCGCTGGAAGCCGGGTATGAAGCGCCTGGCCTGACAGTCATCTCCGAGCAGGATGTGCTTGGCGATCGCCTGGTCAGCCGCGCGAAACGGCGCAAGCGGGCCGAGAATTTCCTGACCGAAGCGCAGACCCTGTCACCCGGTGATCTGATCGTCCATGTCGATCATGGCGTGGGCCGTTACACCGGGCTGGAAACGATCACGGCGATGGGCGCGCCGCATGAATGTATCGCGCTGGAATATGCAGGGGGGGACCGGCTTTTCCTGCCGGTCGAGAATATCGAGCTGCTGTCACGATTCGGCCATGAAGAGGGCCTTCTCGACAAACTTGGCGGGGGCGCGTGGCAGTCCAAGAAGGCAAGGCTGAAGCAGCGCATCCGCGAGATTGCCGACAAGCTGATCCGCATTGCTGCCGAACGTCAGTTACGCCGTGCCCCCCGTTTTGATCCGCCCGAAGGCATCTGGGAAGAGTTTCTGGCCCGCTTTCCCTATGCCGAGACCGAAGACCAGTTGCGCGCCGTCGAGGATGTGCTGGAGGACTTTGAGAGCGGACGCCCGATGGACCGGCTGGTGGTGGGCGATGTGGGCTTCGGAAAGACCGAAGTCGCCATGCGCGCCGCCTTCATCGCGGCCATGTCCGGGGTGCAGGTGGCCGTGATCGCCCCCACCACCCTGCTTGCGCGCCAGCATTACAAGACTTTTGCCGAGCGTTTCCGGGGCCTGCCGGTGACAGTGCGCCCCCTGTCGCGTTTCGTGCCCGCGAAAGAGGCCAGCGCAACCCGTGACGGTCTGACCAAGGGAACAGTCGATATCTGCATCGGCACGCATGCGCTGCTGGCGAAATCGGTCAAGTTCGCCAATCTGGGCCTGCTGGTCATTGATGAGGAACAGCATTTCGGCGTGAACCACAAGGAACGCCTGAAAGAACTGCGCAGCGATATCCATGTGCTGACCCTGACCGCCACACCGATCCCCCGCACCCTGCAACTGTCACTGACCGGCGTGCGCGACCTGTCGATCATTCAGACCCCGCCCGTGGACCGGCTGGCCATCCGCACCTATGTCAGCGAATTCGACACCCTGACCCTGCGCGAGGCGCTGCTACGCGAACATTACCGGGGCGGCCAGTCCTTCTTCGTTGTGCCCCGAATCTCGGATTTGCCCGAAATCGAGGATTTCCTGCGCGCCCATGTCCCCGAGGTCAGCTTTGTCGTCGCCAATGGCCAGATGGCCGCGGGTGAGTTGGATACCCGCATGAACGCCTTCTATGATGGCAAGTATGACGTGCTTCTGGCCACATCCATCGTCGAATCGGGCCTTGATATCCCCCGCGCCAATACGATGATCGTGCATCGCGCCGATATGTTCGGGCTGGCGCAACTCTATCAGATCCGGGGGCGCGTCGGGCGGGCCAAGACCCGCGCCTATTGTTTCCTGACCACGAAACCCCGCAGCCCGCTGACGCCGCAGGCGCAGCGGCGGCTGAAACTGCTGGCCTCGCTCGACAGTCTGGGGGCAGGGTTCAATCTGGCCAGCCATGACATGGACCTGCGCGGCGCAGGCAATATTCTGGGCGAGGAACAGTCGGGCCATATCAAGGAAGTCGGCTACGAGTTGTACCAGCAGATGCTGGAAGACACGATTGCCAAGCTGCGCGCGGGCGAGATCGCCTCGGTCGATGATCTGGACGGGCAATGGGCCCCGCAGATCAACCTGGGCGTGCCGGTCCTGATCCCGCAGGATTATGTGCCCGATCTGGATGTCCGGCTGGGGCTGTATCGCCGCCTGTCGGGGCTGACCAGCAAGGTCGATCTGGAAGGATTCGCGGCCGAACTGATCGACCGTTTCGGCAAACTCCCGCGTGAGGTCAACACGCTGCTGGCGCTGATGCGGATCAAGGCCGAATGCAAGCGCGCCGGGATCGCGAAATTCGATGCGGGTCCAAAAGGGGCGACGCTGCAATTCCACAAGGACAAATTTGCCAACCCGGCGGGGCTGGTGGAATTCGTGAATGACCAGCAGGGTCTGGCCAAGATCCGCGATAACAAGATCGTCGTGCGCCGAGACTGGAGCACCGAGAAAGAGCGTGTGCGCGGCGCATTCGCCATTGCGCGCGATCTGGCGCAGAAGGCGCAGCCAGCGGCGGACTGACACGCACGAAAAAGCCCCGGCGCGAGGCCGGGGCGTTTTCGTCTTTGTGCGTTGGTCTTCAAGCGCTGGGTTCGGGTTCCAGTGACCCATCCTCGTCGCCGCGCTTTCGACCGCGGGTCTTGGGGACTGCAACCACGGATGGTTTCCCGTCATTCGGCGGCGTGTCCGCGTCGTCACTGTCGCGCCCGATCGGCTCGCCGCGCATGACACGGCCGATCTCTGGCCCGGTCAACGTCTCATATTCCAGCAGCCCCTGGGCAAGGTTCTCCAGTTTGTCCCGATGTTCGGTCAGGATCTGCTTGGCGGTCTCGTAGCCCTCATTGACCAGTTGGCGCACCTTGTCGTCGATCATCTTCTGGGTGATGCCCGAATGGTTTGACCCGCCACCATAGTTGCCAAGATAGCTTTGCTGTTCATTCGCGTAATCGACATAGCCAAGTTCTTCATCAAAGCCGAATTGCGTGACCATAGCGCGGGCGATCTTCGTTACCTGCTGGATGTCGCTTGCTGCGCCCGAGGTCACGGCGTCTTCCCCGAAGACCAGTTGCTCGGCCACACGCCCGCCCATCGCCATGGCGATCTTGGACTTGTATTTGCGGTAGCTGACCGAAAGCTGGTCACGCTCGGGCAGGGACAGCACCAGCCCCAGCGCGCGCCCGCGCGGGATGATGGTCGCCTTGTGAATCGGATCATGTTCCGGCACGTGCAAGCCCACAACCGCATGCCCGGCTTCGTGATACGCGGTCAGTTTCTTCTCGTCCTCGGACATGACCATCGAGCGTCGCTCGGACCCCATCATGACCTTGTCCTTGGCATTCTCGAAATCATCCATCACGACAAAGCGACGGTTCGACCGGGCCGCCATCAGCGCGGCCTCATTCACGAGGTTTGCAAGATCTGCGCCCGAGAAACCGGGTGTGCCGCGTGCGATGATCCGCAGATCGACATTCGGACCCAGCGGGACCTTGCGGGCATGCACGCCCAGGATACGCTCGCGCCCCTTGATATCGGGGTTGGGAACCTGCACCTGGCGGTCAAACCGACCGGGCCGCAGAAGCGCAGGGTCAAGAACGTCGGGGCGGTTGGTGGCCGCGACGATGATGATGCCTTCATTGGCCTCAAACCCGTCCATTTCCACCAGAAGCTGGTTCAGCGTCTGTTCACGTTCGTCATTGCCGCCGCCATAGCCCACGCCGCGCGACCGGCCCACGGCGTCGATTTCGTCGATGAAGACGATGCAGGGGGCGTTCTTCTTGGCCTGCTCGAACATGTCGCGTACGCGGCTTGCGCCTACACCCACGAACATTTCGACGAAGTCAGACCCCGAAATTGTGAAGAAGGGCACGCCTGCTTCACCCGCGATGGCGCGCGCAAGCAGCGTCTTACCAGTGCCCGGAGGGCCGACCAGCAACGCGCCCTTGGGAATTTTGCCGCCAAGGCGAGAGAATTTCTGCGGGTTGCGCAGGAATTCCACGATTTCTTCCAACTCGTCTTTTGCCTCATCGATCCCGGCGACATCGTCGAACGTGACGCGGCCACTTTTCTCGGTCAGAAGCTTGGCCTTGGACTTGCCGAACCCCATCGCGCCGCCCCGGCCACCGCCCTGCATGCGGTTCATGAAGTATATCCACACCCCGATCAGCAGCAGGAACGGCAGCCACAGCATAAGCGTGGACAAGAAGCCTGATTGCTGTTGCGGACGCGCCTCAACGGGGATTTCGGCATCGAGCAAGCGCTGGGTCAGGTTGCTGTCGTCCGGGCGCACGGTTGAATATTGCTGCCCGTCGCTGCCCACAAAGACGATCCGTTCGCCATCGATGGTGACGCGGCTGACCTCGCCACTGTTGACGCGGGTGATAAAATCCGAATAGCCGACCGACCGGGCCGAGGATGTGGACTGTCCTGTGCTGAACATGTTGAACAACATGATCATCAGCAAGAACAGCACGATCCAGAAAGCAAAATTCCGTGCGTTGCCCACGGGCGTCTCCTCTTGTCATCTGTGCTTGGCGCGGCTGCACCCTCTCACGTGTAACATAGCAATTCGGGGCGGGCATTCAATGCGAATACGGCCCGCTTGCTGCCAACGTGTCGCTTTGGCACAGTTTGCAGTGCCAATCCGGGGCAAGGCCGGCCAAAGGTGCGGCGACCAATGTGCTATCGCGCCAGACTCCGGGGCTTGCCAGCAGTGATTGGCGTGGCAAGCGCCAATGGCTGCGGTCCGGGCATCTGGCCAGGCCATCGGGACCAAGAGCAGCAATGCTCAGGCGGATTTGCGCGGTGTCGGTCGGCATTCCCTCGGGCGGGATCAGCCGCCAGCGATTATCCCAGACCTGCCCCAGCGGAACCCGCAGACCGCGCACGGCCGACGCTTCGCGGGTAATCCGCAGTTCGCCCTTGTCGCGGGTGATCACGCAGCCATGCAGTGTGGCGCGTGACGCTGTCAGCGACGCGCGCAGGGCCTTCAGGCGCGGGCGATAGGGCTTTGAAGCGACCTCGCACAGGGCGCGGGCGACAAGGCGGGTGCGGAGGTCTTCGGGCAGCGCATCAAGCCCCGCGGCATCAAAGGCGATGTCGCCATGCTGTGCGCGGCGCAGTCGCGTCTGCGCGGCATCTGCGGCCATGTCGAGCACCACGCGCGCCGTGGCCATGCGCGCTGCCGTTTCGGCAAGCCGTTCCGATGTCAGCCCCAGCGAAGCGAGCAGGCCCTGCATCTGGCGCGCGCGCACCCGGTCGAAGGCAGGATCATCGTTACTCGGGTCGTCAGTCCAGTCGATCTGATTTGTCGCAAGCCATGCGCGCAGGTCAGTGCGCGACAGGTCCAGCATAGGGCGCAGCCAGACGATGCCATCCGCCCGGTGATGTTCCTGCATTCCCGCCAGCCCATCGACCCCGGACCCGCGCGCAAGCCGCAGAAGAAAGGTTTCGGCCTGATCTTCCTGCGTGTGCCCCAAAAGCACTGCGTCCAGCCCAAGTCCGATGGCCCACTGTGCCAGCAAACCGCGCCGCGCCTGCCGAGCAGCATCCTGAAGGTTGCCGCGCCCGCGCCAGCCCTGCCAGTGCAGGGTGTCATGCGACAGCCCAAGGCGCTTTGCCGCAGTGGCAACCGTCTGCGCCTCTTGCGCAGAACCGGGGCGCAGATGGTGATCCACTGTGGCGACATGCAGGCTCGTCGTATCCCCTGCCCAAGCCTGCGCCAGCGTCATCAGTGCCATGCTGTCACTGCCACCCGAGACAGCCAGACCCAGCCGCACCGGGCGTTCCGGCACAAGCTGCGCCATCCGGGCGGCGAAACGCACCGAGATATCCGGCGAAAACGCCTTCAAGGGCAGTTCATCCGGAGCCGTGCATCTTCGGCCTCCTGCGCCTGGGGGCTGAAGGCGAAACGGTCGCGCAATTCGTCGAACATCACGCAGGCTTCGGCCTGCTGGCCCAGCCGTCCAAGGCTGTCGCCGAGTGCCAGAAGTGCACGCGGCGCATCCGTCCCGTCGGGGTCGGCCAGATAGAGATTCAGATACGCGCGCGCCGCGTCGGGTTCCGCACCGCGCGCGCGGTGCATCTCGCCCAGCAGCAGGCTCGCGTCCGCGCCCAGCGGGCTGCCGGGATAAAATTCGAGGAATTGTTGCAAGGCTGTCGCTGCGGCATCGTGGTCACCCGCGTCGGCCAGCGCTCGCGCCGCATCAAAGGCCACGCTTTCACTGGCGGCAAGCTGCGGCGTTTCGTCCTGACCAGAGGAACCGCCGTCCCCGAAAGTGCCACCACCTTGCGCGCTGCTGCCCAATGTGTCGCCCCCCAGCGGACGCGGGGACGCCAGGTTCGTCGTGTCGCCACCTTCCAGTTCTGTCAGACGAAACTCCAGATCGCCCAACCGGTTCGACGCGTCATCAATCGCGCGCCGGATGCGGAATTCCAGTTCCTCGCTGCGCGCCGTCAGGCGTGCCAGTTCCGCGCGGATTCTGTCCACCCGGTCGATCAGGTCGCCATCGAAACCGGGCTGCGCGGCAGCCTCCCCCGACGAAAGCTCGCGCGCCAGATCCGCGACTGCAGCGCTCAGGTTCGACAATTCACTGCGCAACGCGGCGACAGTATCGGATTGCGCCTGCGCCTGCGGCGGGGTGAGAGTGACCCCCGCCAGCAGGCAGCCCAGCGCGGCAATGCGGATCATGCGCATCAGATCAGCCCGACACGCCCGAGATGGCCGTGACCGCGCGTCGGTTTATATCCCAGCAGCGCTGCGCGGCGCAGGCTTCGACGGGGCGGTCCTTGCCATAGCTGACCACACGCATACGGTTTGCGCTGACCCCCTGGCTGATCAGGAACTGCATCGCGGCATTGGCGCGACGTTCTCCAAGCGCGATGTTGTAGTCGCGCGTGCCACGTTCATCGGCATGGCCTTCCATCACGATCGAGAACTGGGTGTTGGTGTTCAGCCAGCGGGCCTGTTCGCGCAAAGTGGAGCGGCCTTCTTCAGTCAGGCTTGAGCTGTCCACAGTGAAGAAAACCCGATCCCCGATCCGCTGCTGGAAATGCGCGACCGAGCGCGGGTCGTTCGGATCGCCCAGATTGCCTGTGGTGATCCCGGCATCGAAGAAGCCGTCATTGCCAAAGCCATCGGCGCCGCCGCTTCCAAAAGTTCCTCCGGCGCGGGGGTTGTTGCACGCCGCGAGCGCAAGGCAGGCTACGAGAAGCAGTGATCTGGACATAAGGTTCATGGAGTTTCATCCCTCGGGAATGTTGTTGTGAAGTGTTGGATCAGGGCAGAAGCGGACCCCAGGACGGGTCAGAGGCCGGGCCGGGCGTTGGAACGCGCCGCAGGTTGCGCCCGGTAATATCGACCGAATAGAGCGACGGATTGCCCCCCTGAGCCTCGCGCGTGAACATGATAACGCGGCCATTTGGGGCCCAGGTCGGGCTTTCGTCAAGGAACGAGGCCGTGAGCAGCCGCTCTTCCGATCCGTCTCTGCGCATCACGCCGATATGAAAGCGCCCGGCATTTTGTTTGGTGAAGGCAATCAGATCCCCGCGCGGCGACCAGACTGGCGTATTATAGCGCCCCTGTCCAAAACTGATCCGCTGCGCCTCGCCCCCCGAAGCGGGCATGATATAGATCTGGCTGGTTCCCGAACGGTCCGATTCAAAGGTGATGAACCGCCCGTCCGGCGAGAAGCTGGGCGCCGTCGCGATGGCGGGCGAGGAAGTCAGTTGCTGAATCTGGCCCGTCCCCAAGGTCATGCGATAAAGGTCGGTATTGCCCCCGCGCGCGGCTGAAAACACCAGCCCACTGCCATCGGGCGTGAAACGGGGCGAAAAGACCTGCGCACCCGGAATATCGCCGACAAGCTGACGCTGTCCGGTCTGGGTGTTCATCAGTGCGATGCGGGGCGTGCCTGTCTCGTAGGTTGTGTAGAGGATGCGCTCGCCCGAACGCGAGATGGCCGGGCCAACCACCATGGCGCGTCCATCGGTCAGAAACTGCACATTCTCGCCATCCTGATCCATGATCGCCAGCCTGCGGGTGCGGTTCTCGCGCGACCCGGATTCGCTGATGAACACGACGCGGCTGTCGAAATAGCCGCTTTCGCCCGTGATCCGGCTATAGACGGCATCGGCGACCTTGTGCGCCATGCGCCGCCAGCTATCGGTCGTGCCTGCAAATTGCAGCCCCTGGCCCACCTGCTGGCCGGTCAGCACATCGAACAGCCGGAATTTCACGGTCATCCGGTTGCCGGACACGGAGACCGCCCCGGTAATCAGCGCCTGGACATTGATCGCGCGCCAGTCGGAATAATTCACGCCCGCGTCAAAGCTGCTGATCCGCGCGATATGTGCTTGCGGCGGCACTTCGCGAAACAGCCCCGTATTCGACAGATTGGCCGCAACCACCCGCGCGAGTGCGTCGGAATACTGCCCGCCTGCGCTGTTTTCGGCCACGAAGGCAGGCATCGCGAAAGGCATCGGTTCGATCACCCCTTCGGTGATCTGCAGCCGCAGGGGTTGCGCCTGTGCGGGCGATACGGCGGACAGGCCCAAAATAAGGGCGCATACTGACAGGAACTGGAAAAGCCGGATCATCTGAGCCTCATGCCTTCGGGGTTGAACGAAATCTCTATATCACGCCAGGCGTCATATTTCTCGGGGGGCAGTCCATATCCGTCACCTTCGCAGCGGATTATGGCGCGTCGCGCTGCCTCGAACGCTTGTTGCACAGCCGTATCGGACCCGCCAGAGGCGCCGACCATCCGGATTGACCCCTGCTCATGGCGCGCAGACGGTGTCATGGAGAAGGCAACCGTCACCGTCACCTGCTGGGCATCGGTTGAAAGAACACCGATATTCCAGCATTGCTGGATCGCGAGGCGCAGGCTGTCGGCCTCTGCGGCACTTAGCGCGGCGCTGCTGGAGATCGGTGCGCTGGGACCGGGGTTGGACAGTTGTTCGGACAGGGCCGCGGCGAGCGCTTCGGCAATCGCATCGCTGGGGGCCGGGGCCGGTTCCGGTGCGGGCGTGGGGGCAGGTGTTGGCGCTGGCGCTGGCGTGGGTGCTGGCGCGGGTGTCGGTGTGGGCGCGGCGGCGGTCTGTGTCTGGGGTTCCGGCGCTGGTGTTGGCCGGTCAGGCCGCGTGCGCGGGCGCTGGCTAAGCGTGGGGGCCATTGCCGCACGCTCGGTCGCGGCGTCATCGGTTTCCGTGGCTTCGGTCACGATTTCGGTGGTGGCTTCGGGCGGGGCAGTCTCGGCCTGCTCCTGCTCGGGCAGGGGGGTCTGGGCCTCTGCGTCCGGCTGCGCAGCGGGTTGCGCGGCAATATCCACCTCGGCCGCCTCTGGCGGGGTGTCGGACGGGGTCGGGGCCACGCGGTCGACAGGGCGGGGGCGCGGGCGCTGGCTGACACCGGGCGATGGCATTGGCGAGAAGACGACGCCCGTCGATTGCTCGGCAGGTTCGGGCTGCGGTGCTGGCTCAGGCTCGGGCGCTTGCGGGGGCGGGGGTGTTGGTGCTGCCGGGGCAGGCGCAACCGGATCGGGCACGATGGGTGCAGGCGGTGTGATTTCCGGTTCGGGGACAGGTTCGGGCGCTTGCGCAGGCTCGGGGGCAGGTTGCGGGTCGGCGCGTGGCTGGCTGAGGGCTGCGAATTCTTCGGCGGTGACAAGCGACACGTCGCTGACCGGGATCTGCGTCTCGCGCTTCGGGGCCTGAAACACATCTGACAGCATGACCATGACAATCAGGCCAAGATGCACGACACCCGAGACTTTCTGTCCCGTGTCCATGCGTGCCCAAATGTCCTTAGCGACTGCCATTGGCCAGAAGGCCCCCTACACTGATGATGTCAGTTCCCCGGGCCGTCAAAGCGCGGCCCGCCCTGTTCCGTCACCAGCCCGATATTGTTGAAGCCGCCCGAATTCAGCGCACCCATCACCTGCACGACACGCGCATAGGCAATGCCCCCGTCCGCGCGCAGAAATACCTTGTTGTCGCGCCGCTCTGCGGCAATGGCGCGCAGTTGCGGGATCAGGTCGTCCGGGTCGATCTCGGTGGACATGATCAGCACAGCCCCATCGGCAGTAAGGGTGATCGAAAGCGGTTCTTCCTGTTCCACCGGCAGCGCACCGGCAGATGTGCGCGGCAACTCGACCGGCACGCCGACAGTCAGCATCGGGGCTGCGACCATGAAGATGATCAGAAGCACCAACATAACGTCCACCATCGGCGTTACGTTCAGTTCTGACATCTTGCCCGCACCGCCGCGCCGCCTGCGCCGCCCGGTCCCGCCGCCTTTCTTGATGAATTGCCCACCCATGGTCAGGCCGCATCCAGTTGGCGCGACAGGATGGTATTGAATTCATCCGCAAACGCCTCGAACCCCGAAATGATCTCGTCGCTGTCATCGGTCAGCTTGTTGTAATAGATCGTGGCCGGGATCGCGGCCAGAAGCCCCAGCCCGGTAGCCAGAAGCGCCTCGGCAATACCGGGCGCGACCACGGCCAGATTGCTGGATTCGGCCAGCGCGATTTCCTCGAACGCGGTCTTGATGCCCCAGACCGTGCCGAACAGCCCCACGAAGGGCGAGGCCGAGCCGACCGAGGCGAGATAGGTCAGCCCGCCGGTCATTTCCCGCGCTTCCTTGGAAATGGCGACATCCATCGACCGGTCGATCCGGGCCACAGCACCAGGGATCAGCCGCCCATCCGCCCTGTGCGAGCGCCGCCATTCCGTCATGCCGGCGGCAAACACGCGCTGCGGCGATGTCGCAGGGGCAGGGCCGATATGGTCATAAAGCTCGTCCAGCGGTTCGCCCGACCAGAACGCGGCCTCGAATTCCGCGGCCTCTGCGCGGGCGCGGCGATAGCGGATATGCTTCTGGATGATAATTGCCCATGACCAGAAGGAGGCGATGATCAGGGCGATCATCACAAGCTGCACGATCAGCGACGCGCGCAGAAAAAGGCCGAGCAGTGAAAAATCAATGTCCGGCACGGAAGTCAGCGTTGTGGGGTCCATATACCTGCTCACTCATGATGGGCCGCTCTGATGGCGGCATTGATCCAGAACATACAGCAAGACAAGCGTCAGACCAACACAAGCGCGTTATTCTTGGGGTTTATCTGGAGGGTTGTTGCCGATTTTGGCCAGCAGCGCCGATGGCAGGCGTTGCGGGCGGCCCGTCTGCGTCAGACAGACCAGTGTCACGTCGGCGGCAAACAGCACGTCGCCCGCGCGCCGCACGTCCTGGTGCAGAACCAGCCTTGCGCCGGAATGCCCCGCAAGGGCCGTGACCACGTCCAGCAGATCGTCGAACCGCGCGGGCGCGAGATAGTCTGCCACCACACGGCGCACCGCAAAGACGCCGCCACCCCCGGCCTTCATCGCGGCCTGATCCAGACCAAGACTGCGCAACCACTCCGACCGCCCACGTTCGATGAATTTCAGGTAATTGGCATAATAGACGATGCCCGCAAGGTCGGTATCCTCGTAATAGACGCGGATGGGGTGGGTATGGATCATTGCACATCCCCTATCCGTGCGGCCAGCCGCAATGCGTGCGCCGGGTCGGTTGCCATGGCGGGAAGCACCGGGTCATAGGCGGCGCGGATCAGCGCGCCGATCTCGGGGCGCAGGATGGTGGCATCGCCCGCGACTGCCAG
>SLQN01000441.1 GCA_007131465.1 Paracoccaceae bacterium | reverse complement strand
CAACTATCAGCAAAGTGTCAGTACGGAGAAACGAGTCTCCAGGGAAACTGGTGGCTCCAGCTTCTACCAAAACATCACCAGGAATCAGCTGAGCGCTCTTAGAAAACTGCCCAACAAAGGAATCGCCAGGAAAAAACGAATCTCCGGGAAATCGGTATTTGCCATCCAGCTGGTCGAGAAACCCTTGTGATACCTGCTGTAGCGTTGTTGTGGTAGTAAAAACATATCCATCGTTCAGAGCAATCGATCCACCCGGCAGGGTATTTCGAACCTCATTATTGCTATCCAGAAAGCTGTCGCCAGGAAAAGATAGTTGTCCAGCATCGAACAATTCTTGACCAACACCATCCGCAGCTTCTGGAAACAGTACACTCCCACGAAGGTAAACTGCTGCTGCAGCAGAAGGCACCTCGTTTTCCAGCCTAATGCCGTCGACCACATCGTCCAATAGTAAATCACAACCTGAGAGCATCATTACCGCAAAAAGAAACGATCCCAGTAGCGGTTTCGTCAGTATTCTCATCTAAACCTCATCCTCATTAGATAGGATCCAACAGTGAACTATGCACCAGTTTACTGGTCCATGCGGCATCTCATGCTGCCACCTGCATCTCCTTGACCTATACATTCGCTTGAGTAGTTGGTCGTCCATGCTATGCAATATTCATACCAGTCAGGAGACATCTGGCGATAAAACTGAATAAAAAAACAGCCCCTGTAACTCTTTGATTCACAGATAATTACGCGTGCATCATAAAAGTCCCGAGTCCGTTGAGCGAATGAGAACCGCCGGACATATCGTCATAATCAACATTTGTTTATTCGGTCACTAAATCTTTGTTGATCGAGTCTCGGGACGAATCACCGAACTGTATGCAAATCCGTCGCCGGAACCGGCGACGGAATCAAATCGGCAACAACCGACCGATGTTTCTCAGTCCTTATCGAAGCGGTACAACTGGCGCTCCGAAAGAACATACAGAGTATCACTGTCTCGATCATAGTCTACGGAGACCGGGTTCGATGGTCTCGAGGCCTGACGGGTTCCGGACGGGCGGGATGAACCTACACCGCCGTATTGGCTCCATTGCCCGTCGAAGAACTCGGCAGCTTGCACGCCCCCTTCACCCCATACAACAAGAGGCGTGTTTCGTGGTGTCACATATATCTCAAGAGTTGTTCCGAGATCGGAATCAAGTATCAACTGGGTTGCACCGAAGAATCGTGGTCCAACAGTCTCAATTTGATTTATTCTACCGGGCCCTGAGCCCGAAAGGCGGAACACCCGACCCGACCTTCGTGTTGGTGTGGTAGTACCAGGGTCAGAGTTCTCGTATACGACCGCCACGTATGCTCCACCGGTACCATCCGGAACCGCACGCACGTTATGGACAGTTAGCCCTTCTGTGATAGGAGTGCCCATTATGCTGAAAAACCCCAGGTCTTCGGTATTGAATTCGATACTGCTACGAAGACCCCAGGAATCGTCAGTAACACGCATCCGCCACACTCTAAGATCAATTTCTCCCTGCCGTGTACCAAGCAGGATATAGTTAGATTGTGACTGAATAACATCCCATTGCCGGTCAACGCGAGGCACTTGGCGTCGCGATCCGAGACTTCCTTCGAACTCCTCAATCCCATCCGATCCTGTGAAAACTGTCTCTTCGAAACCGAGTTGATTGCTGCCGTTTGAAGTACCCAACCTCGACCGAAAGATCGCTATGTTATCTCCTCCAGAAACCGCCAGAAAACGCTCTCCGGCTGAATCAGTCCAGGAACGCAGATGGTCGATACCGTCGATTTCAAGATCAGAAACGGTTTGATTCGTTGCAGATGTTTCGTCAAGAAACACCGAACGAATTTCAGAACTAACAAGCCCTGCAGAAGAATCACCATAATCGAGCTCGGCGTAAGTAGCGGTAATGATACCACCCATTTGGGCAAGATCAATATCACCGAAGTGTTTTTCGTTTTCCGAGTCCAGAACTACGATCGGATCCTCCTCTCCAATCCATTCACTTCCGTCAACATCCATCTCGAAAACAAAGAGCGCAGGATCATGCCTGCCCAACTGATCATCAATGCCGAATTGATCGTCTGTCTCCTCACGCCCAAGTGTGGAGTTGACCGCCGCGACATAGGCACGGCCATCATATATAAGCAGGCTGTTTCGCCATAGATAATCAAAATCGGGATTCTGGCTACTAACGGATACTTCCGGGCCCACTTCCACCCAGCTCCCCGCCACTTCTCCGTACTGGATTTCTTCAACCCCGTTCGGCGCGTCTGTTTCTTCCGGATCCGGATCAGTGACAGCGTCCACCAACCCTTCGCATCCAAGTATGAATATCAGGAAGAACAGACCCAACACACCCTTCGTTTTCACGATTACACCTCCATTTCGCCTCAGGCGAGATTCCGTCAATTACCCCGCAAGGGCCGTTGGATGAAATTGATCCTCACGTAAAAACCGGAAAGATCAAACGCGTTATCGAGCTCTTCGAACTCGGGCCCGTTTAGCGTGTTTTCGGTGTCGTTCGACCCGCGCAGGGTGTATGTAATCTGGTTATTTGCCAGGCGGTACCCGATAGTGAGACCGACTCCGCTATTCGCTTCCTCGTCGGTGACGTACATGAGATTCAAGTATGGCGAGCGCGTCGTCGCTGTGCCGATTACCTGTACGGTCGAACTGCTGGTATGTCTGCGACAGGAGAAGCTGCCGCTTTCGAAATCCTCTTCCGTGCACGATCCGTCTCTGTTTCGCACGATAATTGCATCGGTTCCATCGAGAGCGAAATCACCCAGTGTTTTGAACATGAGGGAAAAACCAAGATCGAGACCTACATGAACGGCAAAACGATCCCTCTGATAGTTGATCTCCGGACCAATGCCCATGACAGGGCCAAGGCCATCCCCGAAATTGACTCCAAGATTTCCCATGATACCGATGGATGCACGATCCCCATTTCCGAGTGAAAATGCAGTAAAAGCAGGAAACCATCCCAACCCCAATCCGGCCTGATACGCCAAGGTGCTTAAGGAATCTTCCGGATTCACCGATGCGTCAACCCCCGTCAAATCTATGCTATCGCCGGTTGTGTTATTGTAATCGTCCCTCAATTGTGTAAT
>SLQN01000023.1 GCA_007131465.1 Paracoccaceae bacterium | reverse complement strand
CAACTGCAGATTGTTTTCCTGGGTCGCAGCGAACGCTCGGATGGCGGTTACCGCCGGACGCGTTACATCATTGATGGCGAGGTTTGCCAGCCAACCCGCTTTATTGGATTCAATCTGGCCGAACGGTTCAAGCCCAATCGCCTGCTGATTCTGGGCACGCCGGGCAGCATGTGGGACTGCCTTCTGACCGAAACCGGCCAGGTAGCGAAGCTGGGCCAGCTCGATATGCTGGAACTGGTCAGTCAGGTAGATGATGAATGCGTTGATGCCGAGATGCTGGCCCGCATCCAGCCGCTGGTTGCCGAGTCAATGGGCATTGAGGACACCCGTCTGGCGCTGATGGGAACGGGCATGGATCTGGCCGGTCAGGTCGATTTGTTGACCACCATTGCCGCCCATGTCGAGCCCGGTTGGCGCGTCAGCCTGGATATTACCCATGGTCTGAGACACCTGCCGATGATCGCGATGCTCAGCGCCATGCATCTGCGTGCATCCAAACCGGATGTCACCATTGGTCGGTTGAGCTATGCGAGCTTCCGCCGAGGCGTTGACGGACACGGGGAGGGCGAGCTGGTGGATCTCTCCGGCGCGGTCCAGATTGCCGACTGGGTCGCCGCGATTGAAACCTTCCGGCGCACCGGGCAGTACAGAGAGCTGGTGCCGCTCCTGAAGGCTGATCTGGGCCGCGCGCTCACTGACCCACTGGAAAAAGTCGCGTTCCATGAAGAAACCATGGATTTCGAGAGCGCTCTGAGCAGCCTGCGCGAGTTTGCCGAGTTGTTGGGCACGGAAAGCTTCCAAGGCCCCTCGCGCCTGGTCGAGCCCATGCTGACAGAGCGCCTGGGCTGGGCCATGCAGGGCAGCCTGTTTCAGCGCCAGCGTGTAGCGGCATGGACGGCGCTCGGTCAGGGGCGATACACTCGTGCCATCCTGCTGGGTGCCGAGGCTGTGTCCACCCGCTACCTGGAAGAAACCGGCCGGCCGGTGGATGCCAGACATCTACGGAAGGATCTGGCCTCTCTGGTGTTCCAGGACCGCCGCTTGGATCCAAAGACCATGCGGCATTTCAACGATCTCCGCGATCTGCGTAATTTCCAGGCCCATACAGGTCAGGCCGGCAAGAACTTGCGCGACTGGATGCGCACGCCGTCAAAGCTGGATGGCAAGTTGCGCCAGTTGTTCAAGGCGCTGTTGGATTGTCCGCGGCTGGTTCAGGCCGATTCGGTTGTTACCAAATAGACAGCCGCACTGATCGCCGGCGCTTGGACGCCTGGGCGAGGACGCTTGGACGAGTTGTCGCGCAGCCTGGACTCTGCTAGAGTCGAGGACGCTGGCAAAGAAAATATTCGGTCGAAATGGACCTGGCTTACGGGCATGCACTTTTCCACAAGGCTGTTTGTAACTATCTGTTCCTTCGGCGAGTTTGGTCCATTCGGGGGTCAGAAGGCGTCCCCTGCACTTGAGGGATTAAGGTGCGTCGAACATAGTCATGTACTCCATGGTTGTTCAGGCACACCCTGAACATAAGAGATGTAAGACGAACCTCCCGGAAGTCAGCACGAGTACTTGTGTGTCAGAAAGTATCCCCTGCATAGAAGGGCTAAAGCCATCGCTTTCCGGGTCTTCGCGGTTTCCAATGAAGGCCCGAAGGCGCCTACAGGTATAGTTGAAAATCACAAGTAGGCAAGAGAGTGAATCCATGAGCATCCAAATCTGCTTGGTCTCTGACCAGGCTGCAGCGAACTTGCTTCCGGCGCTTGATCCGGACCTTCGGCCGGCCGAGGTTGTGTTGCTGGTGACCGGGAAGATGCTGGATCGCGGTACTGCTCTGCAAAAGGTTCTGCAGGAGGCCGGTGTTTCGTCCCGCGCTGTGCCGTTGTCGGATGAGCATGATTTCGAGCGGCTAAAGAATGAAATCCTGTCCTTGATTGATCAGCTCGATGAGTCGGAAGAAATTTCACTGAATCTGACCGGCGGCACCAAGCTGATGGCGCTGGCTGCACAGGGTATTGGGGAGCAGGCTGGCTGGGGGATGTTTTATGTCGATGCCGATACGGATGAGCTGGTCTGGCTGAGTGAGCCCGCACGCCGCCAGCCGCTCAAGCAGCAGTTGCGACTTCGTCATTATCTGGCCGGCTACGGCTTCACGTCAGGTTCCAAGGCGGCTTCGCTGCCGGTCATGGATGATGTTCAGCCCCTGCTGATGACGTTGGTGAGGCAGCTGGGAAGCATGACCAAGCCGATTGGTCAGTTGAATTGGCTGGCTCAGCAGGCCGAAGACAAGCGCCGAACGCAGATCCAGATGATTGGTGGCCAGCTTGACGATCCTGCGTTTGAGGCCTTGTTGCGAAATTTCGACGAGGCGGGGCTCCTCAGAGTTGAAAACAATACTCTCATCTTCAAGGATGATCGGGCCCGGGATTTCGTCAAGGGCGGCTGGCTTGAGCATCATGTATTCAGGACGGTGGCCAGCCTGGCTGACGAGTTGGCGATTCGTGACAAGGCCGCGAATCTGGAAGTAGTCGATGACCGCGGCGTCAAAAACGAGCTCGACATCGCCTTTCTGGCAGGCAATCGCCTTCATGTGATCGAGTGCAAGACCGCCCGAATGGATCGGGGTCGAGACAGCAAAGCCAACGATACCTTGTTCAAGCTGTCGGAAATCGGACGTCGGGTGGGCGGCTCAGCCTCCCGAGCGATGTTGGTGAGCTACCGACCCCTGGGCAAAAGTGAGCTTCAGCTCGCGCGCGCTTTGCGGGTCGAGACCGTCTCTGCAGCAGGCGTGATCGAGCTTTCTTCCCGAATCCGGTCATGGGTGCTGCCGGAGCGCTAGCCAGCTTGGCTGCAATATTGCAGCGTTCCGAAAACGGCCGGGCCCATGTTCCAATGGGCTTCTAAGCAGGGGGGTGGCCTGCTCGGAAGTACAGGCTGCCGGTCTCGCTTGATCCGTTGCAGGTTGATGCGCGAGTCAGTTGTCAGACTGATTGGCAATTCGCTTGTTCAACGTTTGATTTCCCATGAGCACGCCTGATAGAGAGGATCTGCAATGAGCCGAAAGCCAGTACAGCGAGTCGCGTTTGTCAAGCTTACCCCTGGTGGCACGTCCTATGCGATGCGGTGCGATCGATTGGATCTCGGTGTGGGAGACAGCGTTGAAGTCGAAATGTATGCAGGCACAAAGCGGGCCTATTTCGATAGCGGTGAAATCACAGCGGTTGAGTGGCACCGTTGGAACTGTAGCTGTCATGTGCTGAATCACGCCGAAGAAGTCTTTTATCGAATAGAAGACACAGACGGGTTTGCAATGGTTCGCACGGTGGATTTATCGAAGCGCGCAACAACCGTTGCCTGTGACCGTCGTAGATGGGATTCGAGGAGGGTCAATCCGCAAGGATCAGCGGAGTCTGATTTGAGGTCGATCTACGACAGCATTACCCATGAGCAAGGAGAGGATACATACCTTAGCGATGGAGTTTGGATGAGGCCAGATGGATCCTTGGATGATAGAGGGCGTTAGGGATGATGGTCAGGCGTGAATTTGACCAAACTCTCAAATCTGGCTAGACTCGGAGTGGGGTATCGATGAGTAGAACAGGGCGTTTGGTGAGTGTCGGCGTGACCATTGGCACCGTTGCAATCAGTATTCGGCAATATTGCCAGGTTTGTCGGAGTGCTCTGCAAACCGGCAATATGGGCTTTCGACAGATTCGAGTGAAAGCCTGATGACAGAAGTCCTTGTTCAGCCCCATGATTTTCCGCGCCGGATTCTTCTGGCGGTCAGCGGAATTTCTCCGCAGATCCTGACCGAGACGCTCTACAAGCTGGCCGTCGAGGCTGTTCCCGCGTTCATTCCGACAGAAATTCATCTGGTCAGCACCGTTCGGGGTGTTGAACTTGCCCGAGAGACGCTATTTGGTGACGGGGAAGGTCAGTATTACCGCCTGCTGAAGGACTATGGTCTTGATCCAGGGCAGATTGACTTTGGCCCTGAAAATCTGCATGTCATACGAGATGAGCGCGGCGCTGAGTTGGGCGATATCCATGATGAAGCCGCCAACCACGCCGCTGCGAATTTCATACTCGAGATGGTCCGCCGGTTTTGTGCTGACGACCAGGCGGCGGTTCATGCCTCGATGGCAGGTGGTCGCAAGACCATGGGCTTTTATTTGGCTTACGCCATGAGCCTGCTGGGGCGGACCCAGGACAGGCTGAGCCATATTCTGATCAATCCGCCATTCGAGTCTTCAAGGGGCTTTTTCTACCCACCGCCCACGCCGCGCCGGATGGTGATTAGGGATGAAGAAGTCAGCACCGCTGATGCCCGGTTGATTCTGGCCGATATCCCGTTTGTGCGCATGGGTAGCCAGCCGGCGCTCAAGGGGCTGCTGGAAGGCGCTGGCTACAGTGAGACCGTCAATCAGATCCAGCGCAGTCTTGATGATCCTCGTTTGCTGATCGATTTCGATAAGGGGCAGGCTCAGGCTCACGGCGAGTGGCTCAAGCTCGGCGCTGTGCAGTTTTCCATTCTGGCCTGGTTGGCGATACGTGCAAAGCTGGGCAGCCCTCAGGTCCAGCTGGCTGGCAATGAGTCCGCGAACGCCCACTCTCTCTTGGCTGTGATGGAGGAGGTTGGGGTGACGGAACGGTCCATCCGTGTCTGGTCCACCCAGGATGGCTTCGGTAACTCAGAGTTTGGACCGAACCGAACCCGAATCAATCGCAAACTTGAGAAACAGTTGGGCCCCGCGGCATCGCGCTATCAGATTGCCCAGACCGGGAAGCGCCCATTTGCACGCTATGCACTGGGACTGACGCCGGAGCAGGTCCTGATCAAGGGCCTGGGCCATGAGTTACTGATGGAAGAAGTTTCCAAAGGAGCAGAACAATGAGTTGGCATAGCCTCGTCTTCGAGGCCAATTCGATCCAGGCCTGGGTGTTTGGTTCTGGTCGGTTGCGGCATATTGTGGGGGGGAGTCGCATCATCAGCGGGCTGACCTCTGAGTTGCTTGACGCGGTACTGGATGGTCTTGGCCTCGAGCCGGAGCGTGACGTGCAGTTTTCGCGTCGCGCTGGAGGTGCCTTCTATGCATTCTCCCGCCAGCCCGAGGCTTTGGCCCAACTGGCCGAATGCTGGCCGATGTTTGTGGAACGCTATGCGCCCGGCCTGTCCTTCTCGATGGGCATTGGTGCGGGTGAGAGTGCGGTGGCGGCGTTCTTGTCGGCGCGGGTAGACCTGCAGCAGCAGGGTCAGCGACCCTGGCCCAGTTTGCCGCAGGCCACACCGCTCATGGAGCGCGCGCCGCGTAGTGGTCGCGCTGCGGTTTCACGCCACGGAAAAGATCTGCTGGATGCGGTGGCTTTGTCTCAGGCCAAGGCCGAGCAGCATTCCCGCAAGCAGAAAACGGAATCCATCGACCCCGGTGCCGTTCTGGCCGGCCATCTTGATTTGTCCCCTGATGTTTGGCCCCGCGATATGGAGCCGGATGTCGACCGCACGGGTGTGTTCCCCTACCGTCTTGACGCTCAGGGTCGTGTATCGAGCCGCTATGTTGCGCTCATCCATGCAGACGGGAACGGCCTGGGCCAGGTGCTTCGATTGCTGCACGACCAGGATGCTGACAGCGAGACTTATCTGAAGCGGATGCGAGAGTTCTCCGAGGCGCTGGATGCCGCAACATGGGCCGCTGCGGTGACTGCTTGCCGGGAACACCTGTTGTGTGATCCCGATACCTGGGAGGATTTCGAAACCTTGCCCGCCCGACCCGTCATTCTTGGAGGGGACGATCTGACTTTTATCGTCCGGGCAGATCTGGCGCTGCCGTTTACTCGCACGTTTCTGAAAGCGTTTGAAGAAGAGACGGCCAAGCGGCTATCGGCCTGCGGTGTTCCTGGTCTGGACGATGGATTGACTGCTTGTGCCGGCCTGGCTTATCTGCGCTCGAATCAGCCCTTTTACATGGGGGTTGAGCTGGCCGAAAGTCTCTGTGCGCACGCCAAGCAACAGGTCCGCGCTGAGGTGGGGGATGCCCCGATGTTCTCGGCACTGGCCCTGTACCGCTGCACCGATAGTGTGCTGAGCGGTTTTGGTGAGCTTCTGCAGGGCAGCCTGAGTGTCTTGGACGCTGATGGCGATCAGTACCGTTTGACCATGGAAGCCTGGGCTCTGGACGATTCGTCCGAAGTGATTCCGCCGCTGGACGCACTGGTCGGTTTGCTGAACTGGTTGAATGAGCCGCACATCGCGCGTGGCCCGGGTCGCCAGCTTCTGGGTTTGATGGGCTTGTCCCCGGCTCTGGCGCGAACACGGTACCGACGCTGGCTTGAAATCGTCAGGAAACGCGGTGAGGTCAGCGGTCGGCGCTACGACCATGAGTTGGTCGAACTCCTTGGTCAATGCGCGGGCTCGCGAGCCCTTCACCCGGAGTTGCCTTTCATTCAGCGCAGCGAGTCGGTCTATGGCACACCGTTGGGAGATGCCCTTGCGCTCAAGGCCTTGGCTTGCCAGAGTGGAACTGCGGCGCATGAGCGCAAGCAGGAGGTCTGCTGATGAGTCATTTGACTTTGAAGGTTGAGCTATTCGGCTACTGGCAGGCCGGAACAGGTCGGGGCGCTGGTGCGCATGTCGATAACCTGACCCATACGGATGCCGACGGCTTGCCGGAGATTCCCGGACGGACCTTGAAAGGCCTGCTGCGGGATGCCATGCGCCAGGCTGGATCATTTGGCTGGCTTGATAGCGCTGATTTGCATCGTCAATTGTTCGGCGTTCGCGCCGAGGAGGCGGGCCGCAGTGAACCGGGCTGCCTGCGCGTTGGTTCGGCTCGTCTGGGCAAGGAAGAACGACAGTGGCTGGCCGGTCCGGGTCGGGACTGCATTCCGGAACTCTTCCGCGAATTACATTCCACGGCCATTGATCCGGTCTCAGGATCAGCTAGAGCTCAGTCGCTGCGCGGGACGCAGGTTGCCCTGCCCGTTGTTCTGTTTGCCGAGATTGGAACCCTCAGAGAGGCGCCGGTGAACTGGGCAGAGCAGCTTCGGCTGTGTTTGCCGCTGATTCGTGCTGTGGGAAGTGGCAAGACCCGCGGCTTGGGGCGAGTGCAGCTTACGTTGACGGGGGTGGGTCATGCATGAGATCTGGCTGAAAATCGAACTGCTTGAAGACGCGGTGATCAGTCGCAGCGCGGCGACCGCCGGCTCACACCACAGTTTGGACTTCATCCCCGGTGCCAACTTGCTTGGAGTGGCTGCATCGCGCCTGTATCAGGCAATGGGAGACGACAGCTGGAGCGTCTTCCACGCTGATGGTGTTTTGTTCGGTGATGGCCTGCCCTTGACCGATGGGAAGCTTTCCCTACCTTTGCCCTTGGCCTGGCATGAGGCGAAATCGGATCCAGCATCCTGCATGGCAGGTGCAGGCTCCCAAGGCTCGCGTCTTCAAACCGGCAAGGTATTCAATCTGAGCGCCAGTGATGGGCCCGCTGGAACGCAGTTGCGGCAGCTACGCGGTGGTCATGTCGAAATCGCTTCGGGCCGGCTGGTCAAGCCCGCCATGCGGATGCGGATGAAAACCGCACTTGAGCCCGGAAAGGGTCGGGTCGCCGAAGGGCAGTTGTTTGGTTATGAAGCAATCGCTGCAGGCACGGCTTTTGCCGCCCGCATTGGATCGACCAACGCGGATTGGCTAGAGCGAGTTGCCGAGGCGCTTTGCGGCCGAATCCATCTGGGCCGCTCGCGATCGGCTGAATATGGTGGTGCAGAGGTAAGCCGGATGAATGCTCCGGGCGGGCCTCGCAGCTCATCGCCTCAAGCCGGATCGTCAACGCGGTTGTTTCTCTTGTCGGACCTGTGTCTGTCGGACTACTACGGCCAGCCAGCGCTGTGGCCTGAGCCCGAACTGTTGGGTTTGAGTGCTGGTGCAATTGATCCTGCCGGAACGTTTATGCGCACGCGCAGCTATAGCCCTTGGAATGGCTATCGCCGGGCGCCGGATCTGGAGCGCCAGGTCATTGTGCGCGGCAGCGTGATCACGCTCTCGGCTGTAGACGATCCGGACTGGATTGCCAAAGCTCGGTCTGAAGGACTGGGTCTCTATACGGGGCAGGGGTTGGGCAGCGTGCTGGTCGACCCGGAGTTCTTGAGCCAGGCGCAGCCCGAGTTCGTGTGGCGGGAGCCGGCTCCGGCTCAAACTCGACAGATTGCTCGGCCGAAGTCGGCGCTGATTGATCTCCTGGTTCAGCGTGCAGGCCACCGGAGCCAAGGCGGAGAGCTGCGGCAGGCTGCAGAGCGATTCGTTCGCGACCTGTTCCAAGCTTTGCGCGGCGCACGGCGCGTGGCAGGGCTTGCTCCTGAGGAGAAGTTTGGGCCCAGTGCCAGCCAGTGGCGAAAACTGGAGCACGGCAGAGGGAAGCCCGACTTTGAATCAGTGATGGCCTGGGCATTCGATGAGAAACAAGGTATCGCGCGGACATCTCATCGTGGTTGGAGTGATCAGGTCTGGACGAGCGAGGGAGAGCGTCGTCTGGTCGACTGGTTCAAGCAGCGCCTGACGCAGGCAGCAGAAGAGCAAAAACTCGTCAGGGAGTCCTTCGGTGTCTACCTTGCCTATGTCGCGGATCTTGCCGCGCGGGAGACCAAGTCATGATTCCCAGAAAACGCTACTTTTTCCTGGCCAGAGTTGTCCTTCAGAATCGAACGGCGCTGTCGCTGGTGACGGGACATCCGGACAATGCGTTCGACACCAGTCTGGTGCGCGATGCCAATGGCTTGCCCGCACTTCCGGGTACCGCCATCGCCGGAGTGCTGAGATCACTGTACTCGCGATTGAAGGGCCATGACGCGGATGCGGTCAACGCGGTATTTGGTCATGCGGGCCCGGAGGGTTCCGAGGTTTCTGCCTTGCAGACCTCGTGGGGTTTGATCCACTCCGCTCAGGATCGTCCGGTATTCGGGTTGCAGTTGGGTGCTGAGCTGGATGCAATGCGTGGCGATCCGCTTCTCTCGATGTTGCTGGAGGATCGGTACCAGCGCGAACGGGTTCGAATCAATCATCGCGGATCTGCCTCTGATGAGGGCAAATTTGATCGCGCGGTACTTCCGGCCGGCTGTCGGTTCAGCGTGGAACTGACTTTTGAAAGCGATCAGGCCGATGATGCCGTCTGGTCGGAAGTGCTTGGCGTTTTGGCTCATCCGATGTTCCGACTCGGTGCCAACACCCATTCTGGCTTGGGCTCGGTCGAGGTGATCCGCTGCCTGGCGCGTGTCTTTGATCTCCATTCTGCTGACGATGCCAGGGCGTTTCGCGAGCTGTCTCCAGACCTTGGGGAAGTTGAAGGTTTGCTCGCTTGTGAACCGCCGGTCTTGTCGGTTCCCGGATGCGTTGGTGGGGCGCTGGAGCTGAAGCCAGACGATTTTTATCGATTTGGTGGTGACCAGGATCCCTTCGAGGAGGCTGTGGAGCGCCCAGCTGATCTGCTGCCGCGCTTTGAACCCACCGTTAGTTGGCAAGACGGTTGCGGCACTCTGAATCCAGCTCGGCTGCTGATCCCCGCGTCGTCAATCAAGGGTGCTTTGGCCCATCGCTTTACCTGGCACTACAACGCACTGAGTGGGGTTTTTGCCGAAGACGTCCTGAATGACGAGGGTGAGGAATGGGACAAGAACGCGGATTGTCCTGGCACTCGCGCTCTGTTTGGCCATGTGGACGACCGCAATGGCCGCGCCGGGTGTTTGTTCATCGACGATGCGACTCAGACGATCTCACGAGACGACCTGCAAAACCTGATGCACAACGCGATTGACCAGTTCACCGGCGGCGTGCGGCGAGGGATGCTGTTTTCTGAAGACATGGTCGCCAGTCAGCGTTTCCCACGACTATCCATCCTGCTTGATACGGAGCGACTGGAACAGTCCTGTCGGGCGGAAGAAGCCGATCTGGCTTTAGTGCGACAAGCGCTTGCCGCCTCGCTTGAGGATCTATGTGAAGGCAGGTTGGCTCTGGGCGCCGCAGCATCGCGTGGCCACGGCTACTTTTCTGGTCGTCTGTCAGACGGCGCGCTGCGCCGTTACCTGCCCCTGAATACGGGAGGAACCTTATGAAAATCGAGGCGATGAGCGAGCTGTTCGGCAAGGTTGCCGACAAACTCGACCCGACGATGTTGGGCGGGTCCCCGCTCTATCGGAAAACAGGCTCTTTTGAAAGTCGGGGTGATCTGGAGCCACAGGCCTTGGCGCAGATGCTGGGTCCCGGCGAAGTGACGGCTGGATGGGCGATGTATCAGAGTGGCCTGCAGAGTCAGATTGAAAGTATCCCGGAAATGCGGCACGAGGCATTGGGCCAGTTGATTGCCGCCGAGTGGTGTGATGCCGAAGGCGCTGCAATGGCCGTTCGCTGTGAGACGGGCGGCCGGTATCGCTGGATGCGCTGGATGCCTGGGGAGGGTCAGGAATGGCTTTGTGATGAGCGCCACTTCAGAGCCGCTGGTGGTCACACGATCCGGTACTTACGGCTTTGGTCGGATACCCAAGACCCGCATGGCGCCTGGCGACCGGTATCTGCTGTGTTTGCGGGATTTGAAAAAGCTGGAGAACAGGCATGAGTGCAGTAGAAGACTATGTCAAGGGCTTGAGCGGGATTAACGCTCCCTACAATTTCGTGCCCCTCAATGAGTTGGTCTATACGGTCAAGCCTGAGTACACAAGGGCCGTGTCGCACGACCTTCCGTTCAAGGACGGGGTCAGTGGCACTTTGGAGGTGGAAATCGAGACGGTGACCCCGGTTTGTGCGGGTAACGCTCAGACACCATCTGACAAAGACAAGCGTTTGGCCAGCAAGGTCGCACCGCTTCGGCTTCCTTCGGGTGAGTATGCCATCGCGGGCTCAAGTCTTCGCGGGATGCTTCGGAGTGTTGTCGAAGTCGCCGCCTTCGGTCGTATGCAGCGCTTTGACGATCGGCATTTGAGCCTCCGCGATCTTGCGGGACCGGTCAAGGACCAGTACAGAAAGCGCATGGTGGCGACCAAGTCTGGTGGGTTTCAGTCGCTGTCAAAGCCAGCCTGGCTGGAGTTTAGAGGAATCTCCGAGGGCTGGTTTCTGGTGCCGTGCGATGTTGCCCGGGTTTCGCATGAGTTGCTCTACAAGGTTTCGGCAGCGCACTGGCGTTCCTTCGAGAAGCGTTCGCCCGCCCGCGACAAATATCGCGACTGGACTAAGCTCAATTTGGACCTGCAGCAGCAGTTCGATCACACGGATTACACAAAGGACGATACCTCAGGCAGTTGGGGCTATCGCTGCTCTACCCTGGCGGAGGGGTCCAAGAACGGCACCCTCGTATTCACCGGTCAGCCAGGCGACTATCGATTGGACGATGAAGCCCGCAAGAAGAACAAGAAGAAAGCTGAATTTATTTTCTTTGACGAAAGACCAGATGCCGAGATGCAGGTCGCTGATGAAGTGATCCAGGCTTTCAAGGCGGTTCATGATGGATCTGAAGACTGGAGCTTCCTAAAAAAACGGGAATATCAGGATCTGATCAAGGCCGACCATTTCCGGGTCCCCGTTTTCTACATCGAAGATGAGCATGGCTCGCCCGAGGCCATCGGCCTGGCCATGATGTTCCGTCTGCCCTACAAAAACACCATTGGTGACGCGGTGCACGGTGGTTTGCCCGAGCATGCGTCTCATCAGAACGATGATTTGGCGAATCAGATGTTCGGGTTTTTATCGGATGAGCCCAATGGATCTCTCAAGAGCCGGGTCAGCATCGGGACGGCTGTTTGCGACAACCAGAATTTGAAGTTGGAAGAGGTCAAGCTGATTCTGGGCAACCCCAACCCCAGCTTCTATCCGGCCTACCTCGAGCAACCGGCAGAAAAGAATCCGGAGCGATCTGGAAAACTGAGCGCGATCGCATACAGTACTTATGAAAGTGACCGACCCCGAATCCGAGGCTGGAAGCGCTATCCTGCGCGCGCAGATGTTCAGCCGCGCTGCCTGACTGATGAAAAAAGCGAGCATATGAACACTGTGCTCAGTTTGTATCCGGCTGGTGAAGTCTTCAAGGCCCGTATT
>SLQN01000232.1 GCA_007131465.1 Paracoccaceae bacterium | reverse complement strand
GGTTGCGACTGTCCACCTCGGCGCGGATGCGCAAGCTGCGGGCATGGGCGTGCCAGGCCTGCGCGCTGTCGGCCACCGTGACCGCCGCCCCCGACCATCTGACCGCCTGATCGCCGGTCGCGCCTTGCAGAAGCGCCGCCTCGCTCATGCCATTGGCATAATGGCGGGTGGCCATGGTTTCGGCCTGTTCGCGGGCATCGGAAAAATCGCTGCTGTCCAGAAACCCGAAGTCGCGCCGCAGCGCCTGCGCCGTGGCCAGCACGGACGCGGGGGTTTCACTCACGCGCCCCGAGAGCGCGCCCTCGAAGGGTTGCGGCGCGCCCAGCGCGGATTTCGGAAAACAGGCCCCGGCGCGCTGGTTGAAGGTGAATCCCGCGCAGTCTTCCTGCCGCAGGCAGGTGGCGTGGCATTGCTCCAGCGTGGTGTTGAAAACGGGCGTCAGGTCGCCGCCGGGAAAATCCGTATTCTCCTGCATCGTGGCAAAACGCGGCGGGACCGGCGCGTCCTGCGCCTGCGCAGGAAGGGCCAAGCCACACAGAACAAAGGCGACCAGCGCCAGCCGCAGGACCGATGCCTTTTGCGGCGTCTCGGGCCGTGCTGCAAGGATGTTTCGGGCAAGGGGATGCAGACTGAACATGGGCGGCCTCCGGCAGGAACATGCCGGAAAGCCTAGCATGGCCGGGACGATTCGCCAGACGCATAATCCGCGCCGGGCCGCCCCTGTCAGCTTCCGTCATCCCACAATTCCGGGTCCCATATCGCGGGCGTCCCGCAGATCTGCGGGTCCGGCGGGATGACAACCTCGCTGTTCTTGTGGGGATAGTCGAACGCGCCCAGAATCTGCTGCAGCACAGCCAGCCGCGCGCGATACTTGTCCTCTGCCCGGATCACGGTCCAGGGCGCGATGACGGTATGGCTGCGCTCGAATGTCTCGGCGATGGCATGGGTATAGCTGTCCCATTTGCCCAGCCCCTCGACATCGATGCGCGACAGTTTCCAGTGCCGCATGGGGTTGTTTTCACGCGCCAGCAGGCGGCGCAACTGCTCGGCACGCGACACGTTCAGCCAGATCTTGATCAGATGCGCCCCGTCACCCACCAGCATGCGCTCGAACTCGGGCACTTGCAGAAAGAAGCGTGCGCGCTGATCGGGGGTGCAGAAGCCGAAGACATGCTCGATCACGGCGCGGTTATACCAGGACCTGTCGAACAGAACCATTTCGCCGCCCGCAGGCAGGCGTGCGACATAGCGCTGGAAATACCATTCGCGCAACTGCCGGTCCGTGGGGCGCGGCAGCGCCTCGACCCGCACGACCCTGTGGTTGGTCACTTCCACAATCCGGTTGATCGCGCCGGACTTGCCCGCCGTATCGCGCCCCTCGAAGATGACAATCACGCGCGCGCCGGTCTCCTCGATCCAGTGTTGCAGCTTCACCAGTTCGAATTGCAGCGGCTCCAGCGCCTTGGCATAGTCGGATTTCTTCATCCAGCGCGGATAGGGGTAGCTGCCCGCCAGCGTGTCGCGCTTGCGCGCGTCCTCGACGCTGGCGCGGACATCCTCGGGGGCCGTGTCGTTCAGGAATGCTGTCACCTGCCCGGCAAAGGGCATCGGAATCTCTGTCATTGCGCCGCTCCTGCTGTGTCACACCAGCAAAAGGGGTAATTGGCCGTGATGCAAGGAATTTGGAGCGGGCGGCGGGAATCGAACCCGCGTCATCAGCTTGGAAGGCTGAGGTCTTACCACTACACAACGCCCGCGCTGCCCGCATCAGCTACCTCAAGGGCCATGACAGGTCAAGGGCCAGATCGGCAGAGAGGGTCGGCAGGATGCGGTCGGGACGCCCGCGCGCCCGGCCAGATCACGCCGCCAGCCGCGCCCGCGAGGGCAGGAAGATCGTCGCGAGCCCCAGCACCGGCAGGAAGGCGCAGGCCTGATAGACCCAGGCGATGCCGCGTGCATCTGCCATGACCCCCAGCACCGCCGCCGCGATCCCGCCCATGCCAAAGGCAAAGCCGAAGAATATCCCCGCGACCAGCCCGATCCGCCCCGGAAGCAGCACCTGCGCATAGACCACGATCGCCGGAAAGGCCGAGGCGAGGATCACCCCGATCACCACCGACAGCACCCCGGTCGCCACCAGCCCGACATGGGGCAGCATCAGCGTGAACGGCAGCACGCCCACGATGGACGCCCAGATCACCACCAGCGGCCCGAACCGGTCGCCGATCAGCCCGCCCAGCATGACCCCCGCCGCCGTGGCCGCCAGAAACAGGAACAGCATCTGCTGCGCGGGCACGATACCAAGGTCGAACCGGTCGATCAGGAAGAAGGTGTAATAGCTCGAAATGCTGGCCGTATAGGCGTTCTTGGAAAATGTCAGCACCGCCAGCACCACGATGGCCCAGGCCACGCGGCCCCGCGTCAGGCCATGCGTCGCGCGTTCGCGCGGCTTGCCTGCGCTCGCCCGCGCCAGCGCCCCGTACCACACGCCCACACGGTTGAGGATGACCACCCCCGCCAGCGCCACCACCGCAAACAGCGCCACACTGGGCCGACCCAGCGGCACGACAATGAACGCGGCCAGCAGCGGGCCGAGGGCCGAGCCGAAATTGCCCCCCACCTGAAACAGCGATTGCGCCGTGCCGAATTTGCCCCCTGAGGCCAGCCGCGCCACACGGCTCGATTCCGGGTGAAACACGGCGGACCCGATCCCGATCAGCATCGCCCCCGCCAAGAGCCCGCCATAGCTGTCGGCCATCGCCAGCAGCAAAAGCCCGCAGATGGTGGACCCCATCCCGATGGGCAGCGATTGCGGCATCGGGCGTTTGTCGGTGACCAGCCCGACCACGGGCTGCAACAGCGACGCCGTGACCTGAAACGCAAAGGTCATCAGCCCGATCTGCCCGAAGCTCAGGTCGAACTCCAGTTGCAACAGCGGATAGAGCGCGGCCAAGAGGCTTTGCATGATGTCATTGATCATGTGGCACAGGCTGATCGCGACCAGCACGGCCCATGTGGTGCGCGCGGCAGGGGTGGTGGCGCTGACGCTCATGATGGTCTCATGGGGGCAAACCCTTCACATGTGCAGGGCTTCCCTATGCGACAGGGCCGCGCCGGATGCAAGCAGGGGCCT
>SLQN01000314.1 GCA_007131465.1 Paracoccaceae bacterium | reverse complement strand
GTTGTCCCCGACAGGCGGTTTCCGCAAATCCGCCAAGATCACGGGCGATGTGATGGGGAATTATCACCCGCATGGCGATGCCGCGATCTATGACGCGATGGCGCGTCTGGCGCAGGATTTCAACCTGCGCTACCCGCTGGTCGATGGGCAGGGCAATTTCGGCAATATCGACGGCGATAACCCCGCCGCCGCGCGCTACACCGAAGCGCGCATGGCACAAGCCGCCGAGGCACTGTTGCAGGGGCTGGCCGAAAACGCCGTGGATTTCCGACCCAACTATGATGGCACGCTGGAAGAACCCGTCGTGCTGCCAGCGGCCTTTCCCAATCTGCTGGCCAATGGCGCAAGCGGGATTGCCGTGGGAATGGCCACGAATATCCCGCCGCATAACCTGGATGAACTGATCGAGGGGTGTCTTGCGCTGATCACAACGCCTGATCTGCCCGATCAAGACCTGATCAAGCTGATCCCCGGCCCTGACTTCCCCACAGGTGGCGTGCTGGTCGAGCCGCGCGAGGCCATTCTGGCCGCCTATCAGACCGGGCGCGGCGCGTTCCGCCTGCGGGCGCGCTGGCAGGTCGAGGATCTGGGGCGCGGGCAATGGCAGGTCGTGGTAACGGAGATCCCGTTTCAGGTTCCCAAATCGCGCCTGATCGAGAAGCTGGCCGAAGTGATCCAGACCCGCAAGGTCCCGCTCTTGGCCGATGTACGCGACGAATCCGCCGATGATGTGCGCATCGTGCTGGAGCCTCGGTCGCGCACGGTCGATCCCGACCTGATGATGGGCATGCTGTTTCGCAATTCCGATCTGGAAACCCGGTTCAGCCTGAACATGAATGTGCTGATCGACGGGGTGACGCCCAGGGTCTGTTCCCTGCGCGAGGTGCTGCGCGCCTTTCTCGACCACCGGCGCGAAGTGCTTACACGCCGCAGCCAGCACCGGCTGGACAAGATCGACCACCGGCTGGAAGTGCTGGAAGGATTCATCATTGCCTTTCTGAACCTCGACCGCGTGATCGACATCATCCGCTATGACGAGGCCCCGCGCGACGCCCTGATGCGCGAGGAATGGGGGCGCAGTTTCACCCGCGCCACCTCGGAGAAGGATTACCGGTCGCCCGCACCGGGCGAGGGCGAATTGTCCGAAGTGCAGGCCGAATCGATCCTCAACATGCGGTTGCGCAGCCTCCGACGGCTGGAGGAGATCGAGTTGCGGCGCGAACGCGATGCGCTGCTGAAGGAACGCGCCGAGCTTGAGGACCTGCTGGGATCGGACCGGCTGCAATGGGCGCGGATCGGCCATGAATTGCGCGATGTGCAGGCGAAATTCGGCAAGGCCACCGATCTTGGCCGCCGTCGCACGGATTTTGCCGAAGCAGGCGATGTTGAGGATGTGCCGATGGAAGCCATGATCGAGCGCGAGCCGATCACGGTGGTCTGTTCCAAGATGGGCTGGATCCGGGCCATGAAGGGGCATCTCGCGCTGGATCAGACGTTCAAGTTCAAGGATGGCGATGACGGGCGCTTTGCCTTCCATGCCGAAACGACGGACAAGATCGTTCTGTTCGGCTCCAACGGGCGGTTCTATACGCTTCTGGGCGCGAATCTGCCCGGCGGGCGCGGGATGGGCGAGCCGGTGCGCCTGATGATCGACCTGCCGAACGAGGCCGCGATTGTCGATCTGTTCACGCATCAGCCGGGCGCGCGGCTGGTCGTGGCCTCGGATGCGGGCGATGGTTTTCTCGTGCCTGCGGATGAGGTGATCGCGCAGACGCGCAGCGGCAAGCAGGTTCTCAACCTGCGCGACGGCGTGCGCGCGCATGTGTGCCGCAAGGTGGCGGGTGATCATCTGGCCGTTGTGGGCGAGAACCGCAAACTGCTGGTCTTTGCGTTGGAAGACCTGCCCGAAATGACGCGCGGCAAGGGCGTACGGCTGCAATCCTACAAGGATGGTGGCCTGTCGGACCTGACCACGATCACCCTTGCCGAGGGGCTGCGCTGGCATGATCCCGCCGGGCGCACCCGTCTGGAAAGCGATCTGTCCGAATGGCTGGGCAAGCGCGCCAGCGCCGGGCGTATGGCACCGCGCGGGTTTCCGCGTGACAATCGCTTCAGCTGAGCCACGTATTCGGCAACGGCATTTGCCCTTCGCGGGCAAATCGGATAGCACAGGCCGGATACAGGTTTGGAGAATCCGGATGATTGTACCCCTTTGCTTCCCGCGCGCACTTTGCGGGATGGCCGCAGCCCTTGTGCTTTCGGCTTGCGCCAGCGGGCGCGACCTGCGCGATGAACGGGCGGAACTGGGAAATTTCTATCTGGGACATGCTATTGTCGTGGCCGACACCGCAACGGTCGGTCCGGCCTCGCGCCGCGCCGAGCCGGAACAGTGGCAAGAAGTCCTGACCACCGAAATGCGCCGTCGATTCTCGCGCTATGACGGCGACAGGCTGTATCATCTGGGCGTTTCGGTCGATGGCTATGTGCTGGCCATCCCTGGCATCCCGGTCGTCGCCGCGCCGCGTTCGGTCCTGATACTGGGCGTGACGCTGTGGGATGACGCCGCAGGCGGCAAGGTGAATGAAACGCCCCACAGGATCACGGTGCTGGAAAGCCTCTCGGGTGAGACAATGGTCAGTTCCGGACTGACGCAATCTGCCGAACAGCAGATGCAGAACCTGTCGCAAAATGCTGTTCTTGCTATCGAAAACTGGCTTGCCACGAATCCTGACTGGTTCCCGCCGGGCAGCGCGGATGCGCCTGCCGCCACAGAGGGTGCCCCCGCGCCCGGCACCGTCAGTCTTGAAGCCCTGACTGCGATGGCTGGCTGAACCCGCGACAGGTCCGCGTATCCGGCACGCGCCGCACGTCGTCATGCAAACCGCGCTTGATTTTCCACGCCAAGCTGCGTAAGTGGCGCGCGTGTGATCGAGGGCCGCAGCCGCTGGCCGAATAACAAAGGGTGCCGAAACCATGGCAAAGCAAAAGTTTGAACGCAACAAGCCGCATGTTAACATTGGCACGATTGGCCATGTGGACCACGGCAAGACGACACTGACTGCCGCCATCACCAAGTATTTTGGTGAGTTTCGCGCCTATGACCAGATCGACGGCGCGCCCGAGGAAAAAGCCC
>SLQN01000476.1 GCA_007131465.1 Paracoccaceae bacterium | reverse complement strand
GCCCATCTGCGCGACCGCGCCGAGGCCGTGAAACGTGCGGTCTGGGCGGCGGGCGGCTATCCGGTAGAACTGCCCGCGCTGTCGCTGGGCGAGGTGATGGTGAAGCCCACCACCATGCTCTATCGCAATTTTCTGGCGATGGAGGCAGAGGAACTCCTGCGCTCGCACCCCATCGACGGGGCCGTGCTGCTGGGGGGCTGCGACAAGACAACGCCCGGCCTGCTGATGGGCGCGATTTCCATGAACATCCCCGCCATCTTCTGCCCCGCCGGGCCGATGCTGAACGGGCGCTGGAAGGGCAAGACGCTTGGGGCAGGCACGCATACCCGCGCCTATTGGGACAAGCTGCGCTCGGGCGAGATTGACGAGGATGACTGGATCGACCTTGAAAGCCGCATGACGCGGTCTTTCGGGACCTGCAACACGATGGGCACGGCCTCGACCATGACGAGCATCGTCGATGCGATGGGGATGACCTTGCCGGGCGCGTCCTCGATTCCGGCGGCGGATTCGGGGCATATTCGTATGGCCTCTGCCTGTGGTGAACGCATCGTCGGCATGGTCTGGGAAAACCTGCGCCCGTCGGATGTGCTGACCCGGGCCTCGTTCGAGAATGGTGCGCGGGTGTTCATGGCGCTTGGCGGGTCCACCAATGCGGCGGTGCATCTGGTGGCCTTGGCGCGGCGCGCGGGCGTGGATTTCGGGCTGCCCGATCTGGACCGCGCGGCGGGCGAGGTCCCGGTGCTGGTCAACATCTTTCCCGCCGGCGACCGGCTGATGGAGGATTTCTATTTCGCAGGCGGCCTGCCTGCGCTGCTAATGCGGCTGAAGGGTCACCTGGACCTGTCGGCGCGCACGGTTACCGGCACGCTGGCCGAGGTGATCGAGGGCGTGGACTGCTATGACGACGACGTCATCCGCCCGCTGGATAATCCGGTCACGCAATCTGCGGCGCTGGCCGTGCTGCAAGGCAATCTTGCGCCCAGTGGCGCGGTCATCAAGCCCAGTGCGGCCAGCCCGCATCTGATGCGGCACACGGGCCGGGCCGTGGTGTTCGACACGCATGCCGATCTTGTGGCGCGCATCGATGACCCCGCGCTGGGAATCACCGCCGAATCGGTTCTGGTCTTGCGCAATGCCGGGCCCAAGGGCGCGCCGGGCATGCCCGAATGGGGCGCGCTGCCAATTCCGAAGCATCTGCTGGCGCAAGGCGTGCGCGACATGCTGCGCATTTCCGATGCACGGATGAGCGGGACCCATTACGGAACCTGCGTGCTGCATGTCGCGCCCGAAAGTGCGGTGGGCGGGCCGTTGGCACTGGTGCAGGACGGCGATGAAATCGCGCTGGATGTGGCGGCGAAACGACTGGACCTGCTGGTGTCGGACGCGGAACTGGCAGCGCGCCGCGCGGTCTGGACACCCCCGGCCCCGCGCAGCGCGCGCGGCTATACGGCCCTGTTCTGCGCGCATGTGACGCAGGCTGATCAGGGCTGCGACTTCGAAATCCTGCAAGGCGGGCCGGACGAACCGGAACCTGAAATCTTCTGACCTAAAGGGACGCGTGTATCATGCAAACCGACGAAAACCGCTTCAAGCACTGGATGCAGGAACAGCGCACGCCCCCGCCGCTGGGAAGCTGGATCATGTCCGCCAGCCCGATCATTGCCGAGGCGATGGGCCATGCGGGCTATGACTGGATGCTGGTCGATATGGAACATTCCCCGATCGGCATTTCGCAGGCCACGGCCATCTTGCAGGCCCTGTCCGGCACACCGACCGAGGTCGTGCTGCGCGTGCCGTGGAATGACCCGGTCATGGTCAAGCGGGTGATGGATGCGGGCGCGCGCTCGATCATGTTTCCCTTCATCCAGTCATTGGACGAAGCCCGCGCCGCAGTTGCGGCGACCCGCTACCCGCCGCAGGGCACGCGCGGGGTAGCCGGGATGCACCGCGCCAGCCGCTTCGGCACGATGCCCGACTATCTGACCCGCGCGAATGATCAGGTCGCAGTCATCTTGCAACTGGAAACGCCCGAGGCCGTGGCGCTGCTTCCAGAAATCGCGGCGCTGGACGGGGTGGATGCGGTCTTCATCGGGCCGGGTGATCTGTCGGGCGGCATGGGGCTTCTGGGCCAGATCGGGCATGCGGATGTGCAGGTCGCGTTGCGCGGGGCCGCCGCGGCGGCGCGCAAGGCGGGCATCGCCTGTGGCATTGTCGGGGCGGATGCGGCCACGGTGCGCAGCTATATCGAGATGGGGTTCAGCTATGTCGCCATCGCGTCGGATCTGGCGCTGCTGATGGGGGCTGCGAAAGCGTCAGCGGCGGCGGTGCGCGGGCAGGCCGCGCCACAGGCGGCTGGCAGCGCGTATTGAGGGGGCGTCATGGGGTTTGAAACCGTCCTTGCCGCGCAGGCCACGCTGGGGGAATGCCCGTTGTGGTGCGCGCGCACGCAGCGCCTGTGGTGGGTCGATATCGAAGCGCCTGCCATCCATTGCCTGAACCCGGAAACCGGGCAGAACGACACATTTGCGATGGACGAAAATGTGGGCTGCATCGGGCTGCGCGCACAAGGCGGGTTTATCGCCGGGATGCGCTCGGGCCTGTGGTTGCTGGATGCACAGGGGCGCAAGGAAACGCTGATCGCCAACCCGCAGGACGACACGGCAATCAGCCGCTTCAATGATGGCCGCGTGGACCCCTGGGGGCGGTTCTGGGCTGGCACGATATTCGAGCCGCGCGACCGCCCGGCGGCGGCGCTCTACCGCGTCGATACCGACCTGACCTGCGCGCGCATGGCGGGCGATATCAAGGTCTCGAACGGGCTGGCCTTTTCGCCGGACCGGGGTTGGATGTATCATTCCGACACGCCTGCGCATGTGATCTATCGTTATCCGCTGGACCCCGATACGGGCGAGATCGGGCCGCGAACAGTCTTTCACCAGTTCGAGTTCGGCAATGGCCGCCCCGATGGCGCGGCTGTGGATGCGGATGGCTTCTACTGGTCCGCACTTTATGAAGGCGCGCGCGTGGTGCGGCTGTCGCCCGCGGGCGAGATCGTGGCGGAATACCCGGTCCCGGCGCGCAACCCGACCATGTGCGCCTTTGGCGGGCCGGACCTGCGCACGCTTTTTGT
>SLQN01000301.1 GCA_007131465.1 Paracoccaceae bacterium | reverse complement strand
TTCGCTCACCAGCCTCACCAACCCGAACCGACCTATGAATCGACTCCGCTCACAAAGCGGTTGCACCGCTTTGTGAGCGGAGTACCCAGGTCGGTGAGCAGAGTACCCAGGTCGGTGAGCGGAGTCGAACCGGGCTGGGTACATTTTCCCTACTTAACACACATAACAGTATAAATGAGATAAAATACAGGAAAATGAAAGGTTATATGTACATACTCGAATGTTGTGATGGTAGCTATTATGTCGGAAGTACCAAGTACTTAGAGAGGCGATTTTTGCAGCATCAAGCAGGCGAGGGCTCAAATTATACAAAGGATAAGCGTCCACTTAAACTCGTGTATTATGAAGTTTTTGACAGAATTGATCACGCATTTTACCGAGAGAAACAAATTCAAAGGTGGACAAGAAAAAAGAAAGAAGCGCTAATCCAGGGGGATAAGGAGAGGTTGAGGGCCTTGGCGGAATGTAGGAATGATACGCATTATACGGCCGGTTCGACTCCGCTCACCGACCTATAATACGACCTTCTCTAGTATTCACTGAGCGGAGTCAAATTAAGGGTCAGTTCGACTCCGCTCACCGACCTATAATACGACCTTCTCTAGTATTCACTGAGCGGAGTCAAATTAAGGGTCAGTTCGACTCCGCTCACTGACCCTTAATCTCACTCCACAATCATCCTACTCACCAAACTCCCATATGGCGTAATCAACTCATAGAAATACATGCCTGAGGGGAGGTCTGCATCCAGTCTGATTTCATTGTAGCCGGTGGTGGCGTCTTTTTCTATGCTTTCTACCAACTTTCCGCTAATGTCTGTTATCTGTAATACAATGCTTGCGGATTGCGGTATTTCAAAGCCGATGACTGTGGTGTGGCTGAATGGGTTGGGTCGGTTTTGCAACAGACGGAATCCATCCACCTGAGTATCATTTACTGACACTACCTCCTCTTCCACGAATTCCAGCTCTACCCCACTTAGTTGGAAGTCCTGATTGTAGGCTCTTGCCGGGATGATGGCATCTTCCAGCCAGATGTAATCGCTGATTTTTCCTTCATGAGTAAGTGAACGGAAAACAAGGGTGAATACATAATCGTCTTCCGCTAAGCTGATATTTTTTCCGGTACTATTAGACCACAAAGCTCTTAGCTCGCCTTTTTCTGCGCTATAGGTTCCAAAGTTGCCGGAGCCCAGATTGAGTGCTGATTCCTCTGTAAGCACTTCTACCAACTCCACAGCCGAGGCATCGAACTGAAGTGCCATTTGCCAGGAAGCAAAATCTTGGAAATAATCGCTTTTTACTTTTACCTCTAACAATTCTCCGGGGGCTGCCCATTGATTATCGGATACTCTCCAGCTTAAATTATCCTGTAAATCCCGTGTAGGAATATTCGGCATAAAACCGGATGGATCGGCATCACCTGTAACATCACCTACTTTTATCCCAATGAAATCGGCGTCGCCAATATCAGCTTGTAAGTTGTCGATCTCAATGGATTGCGGATAACCCCATGGATTTTCCGGATCACTAAAGACATAGTCGGCCGGAACGAAGCGCCAGGATTCATCAAATAATGGAAAAGCAGCAGCATTACCCAAGAGAAACTGTCCTATGATAGCTGCATCAAAAGTAGAGATGACACCATCTGCATTTACATCAGCGGCTATTAATTGGTATGGATCAGTAAAACGATTCAGGAAAGTCACATGCTGTTGAATGGCTTGCACGTCTGCAATATCTACTCCGTTGACTGTTCCACCGGTTTTTTCAGGGGTGATAGTATAGTCGCCTCCCTGAGCAAGAATGAATTCAAAAGAACCATCGGGTCCGGTTGTCTGACTTAAGTTGGCATCTCCACTTACGTCCACAGCCACATTGTTAACAGTTTGGCTTTGGTCATAGACCCATAGGATGGTACCACTCACGGTATTTTCAACACAATCAGCAATAACGGAAATATCAACAGTACAGCTGTTTATGCAGTCATTGATATCCGTATAGGTATAAGTCGCTGTAACTATACTTCCACCCAGACCACTCGGATCAAAACTTGCCGTACCGTCTTCATTATCAGTTACCTGCATACCGCTCCATATACCATTAGCGTCTGTCGGATTTCCAGTTAACTCCTGTATGCCATCAATTTCACAAATGGAGAAGTTTGGAGGGCAGCTAATCATTGGAAGTTCAAATATTTCTGCAGTCGTAGTTGCAGTCGTAGAAGAAAGAACATAATTACCGGCATCAGGACCATTTAAGCTTAAACCCGTGGCTGTCACACCTATATTACTTCCGGGACCTATCGCATCAAATGAGGCACTACCTACAATCAAATTTACATCCTCACTACCAACTATCCCATCAAGAGTCTGACTGGATAATACCACGTCAGTTGTTTCATCAAAACATTTATCTATTGCGGTAATCTGAGGATCTAACTCCTTAGCTGTAATTTCCAGCGTCCCTTGCTCGTATGAAATATCATAATTTGAAGTAACATCAGTATCATCTCCGTCCCATATTATTGCATTAGATGCGACGTTCGGACTTGTTCCAACATTGGTCTGAGAGCCAGTTATATCTATTGAATTGACCACTTGACCTGCTGCAAGCGATGTGCCGTCAGTAAATGTAAATCCGGCATTAGTAAGCGCTGTACCATCGTATATCTTACTGTCACTATTGGCTGTAATCTCTAAAGGACGTGCCGTTACTTCAAGATTGCCATTTACATAGCTGATATCGTAGTTGGCCGTCACGTCGTTATCATCGCCATCCAGGATCACGGCTGCGCTGGGTACGTTGGCGCTTGAACCTACATCCGTCTGTGAACCGGTAACTGTTGCCGTGTATGTATGACCTGATACCAGAGCACCACTCGTTATACTGCTGCCCGTATTGGTCAGCGCTGTGCCGTCGTAAACTTTGCTTTCGCTGTCAGCGGTGATAGTGATTGCAAGCGAGCTTACAGTCAGACTGCCATCTACATACGTAATCGCATAGTTTGATGTCACATCATTGTTAGCAGCATCCCAAATCACAGCATCAGAAGCTACATTGGGACTTGTGCCAACATCAGTTTGACTTCCAGTAATGGTGATTGTGTTAACTGTATGATCCACTGCCAGTGA
>SLQN01000452.1 GCA_007131465.1 Paracoccaceae bacterium | reverse complement strand
GAAAAGACCTGGGGCGTCAGCCCCACCGCTGGATCACGCAGGCTCCGCCACCCGCCGCCAGCGATGCAGCACATCCCTGCCCAACACCTCGACCTGCGCCAGCGCAAAGCGCGGCGCAGCGTCCAGCCGCGCCAGCCCCAGCGCGCCCAGCCCCGCACGCCCCTCCGCGCCGATCATCCTTCCGGCAGAGAACACCGCCACCTCATCCACCAGCCCCGCGCGCATCAGGCTCGCCCCAAGCGCCCCGCCGCCTTCGCAAAGCACTCGCGTCAGCCCCCGCGCCCCCAAAGCCTGACCCATCGCCGCCGGGTCCAGCCCCTCCGGCCCCTCTGCCACCTCGACCAACTCCGCCCCCGTTGCCAGCCAGTCCGCGCGCCTGTCTGCGCGCGCGCCATGCAGCACCCAAAGCGGCGTTTCCCGCGCGCTTGCCGCCAATCGCCCCTCCAGCGGCAGATCAAGCCCCCGCGCCGCCACAATTCGCACAGGCTGGCGCGTCACGCCCAATTCGCGCACCCGCAGGTCCGGGTCATCGGCGCGCACTGTCCCCGCGCCCACCAGCACCGCATCATGGCGCGCGCGCATCGCATGCACCCGCCGCCGCGCCAGCGGCCCTGTGATCCAGCGGCTTTCGCCCCCAGCCGTGGCGATGCGGCCATCCAGTGTCAGCGCCAGTTTCAGGGTCACAAAGGGCCGCCCCTCGGTTACCCGCAGCAGAAAGCCCGCATGCACCTCGCGCGCGGCTGCGGCCTCTACCCCTTCGACAACCTCAACCCCTGCGGCGCGCAATATCGCATGGCCGCCGCCTGCCACACGCGGGTCCGGGTCCGTCAGCGCCGTCACGACACGGACAACCCCGGCGCGGACCAGCGCTTCGGCACAGGGCGGGGTCCGGCCCTGATGGGCACAGGGTTCAAGGCTGACATAGGCCGTTGCCCCGCGCGCATCGCAGCGCGCCAGCGCCACCGCTTCGGCATGGGGCCGCCCGCCCGGCTGGGTCCAGCCCCGCGCCAGCATATGGCCGCCCCCGACCAGCACGCAGCCCACGGCCGGGTTGGGCCAGACCTGCCCCAGCCCGCGCGCACCAAGCGCGATGGCCACGCGCATGAAATGGCGATCCTGTTCGCTCGGCAAGGCCTACTCGGTTTCTTTCGGTTCGGGCCGCAGTTCCGACACGAACTTGTCGAAATCATCGGCCTCCTGGAAATTCTTGTAGACGCTGGCGAAGCGGACATAGGCGACGGTATCGATCCGCGCCAAGGCCTCCATCACGATCTCGCCGATCATCTTGGAGGGGATGTCCGTATCGCCCTGGCTTTCCAGCCGCCGCACGATGCCCGAGATCATCTGGTCGATGCGCTCATGCTCGATCGGGCGTTTCTGCATCGCGATCCGGATCGAGCGTTCCAGTTTCTCGCGGTCAAACGCCTCGCGCCGCCCACTGGTCTTGACGACCACCAGATCGCGCAGCTGGACCCGCTCATATGTGGTGAAGCGCCCGCCGCAGGCCGGGCAGAAGCGGCGCCTGCGAATGGCGCCATGGTCTTCGGCAGGACGCGAGTCCTTGACCTGCGTATCGGTATTTCCGCAAAACGGACAGCGCATGCCCTCTCCCTCGGGTTAGTTCCGCTCAATTCCGCAATCACTATAGGCAAACCCCGAATACTTGGGTAGCGACAATCGCACCCCACCAGATCATGCGGGGTGCGGCTGTGGCCGCAGTGACTCAGGTTGTTTGAAGCAGGGATGGCGCAGCAGGTCAGCGAACCACGATCACGCGAGTCTGGTCCATCCCTTCTTTGCGTACCATATCGAAGAAGACCCGCGCATTATCCGGGTGAAGCCGCACGCATCCGGCCGAGGCAGGGCGCCCAAGCCGATTGACCTGATCCGTCCCGTGAATGGCATAATGCCCTGAATAGAAAACGGAATACGGCATCGGGGCGCTGTCGTAGCGGCTTGACCGGTGGTTGCGCGATAAAAACTGCGGCCGCCACGATCCGGTTGGTGTGATCTTGCCCGCGCGCGCCGTCGAGACCGGCCACTCATACAGTAACTGACCGTGATGATACACATGCATTACCTGCGCGTCGATGCTGACGCGCGCGACGACACGATCCGCGTGTGCCTGAACTGCCGACAGACAAACGATCAAGAATGCCGCAAATGCGGCTGCAATCCGGTCCCTCATTCAATCCCCCATCAAAAATTCTGTGCAATGCCCCCGAACTCATCACAGTCGGAAACAGGAACAGATTCGAGTCAAGCGGAAAATTGCCGATTTCCTGCGGGCGTAGGGGCCGCAGACTGCCCCGACACCCTTGCCAAGCCCCACGCAAACTGGAACTAGAGCGGGCATGACACAGGATACAAAACCGAAAATCGCTCTGGTCACAGGCGCATCTCGCGGGCTTGGAGCTGCACTGGCCGAGAGCCTCGGCGCGCAGGGCTGGCACGTTATCGCGCTGGCCCGCACTCTTGGCGCGCTGGAAGAGCTGGACGACAGGATCAAGGCACAGGGCGGCAACGCCACTCTGGCGGCGATGGACATCACGCAGGATAATGCGATGCGGCATCTGTGCCGCGGTATTCATGATCGCTGGGGCCATCTCGACCTCTGGGTGCATACGGCCATCCATGCGCCACCGATGTCGCCTGCGGATCACGTGGCGCTGAAGGACTGGGACAAATGCGTGGCGATCAATATTCGCGCGACGGGGTTCCTGATCCCGATGGTCGCCCCGCTGCTGCTGGCCGCACCTGCACGCGCGACTGCGCTTTTCATCGACGACAAGGTGGCGGGCCGGAAATTCATGGGCGCCTATGGCGCGTCCAAGGCCGCACAGATGGCGATGGCCCGCGCCTGGGCCGCCGAGACCGTTAAGACAGGTCCGCGCGTGCTCGTGGAAGCGGCCGCGCCAATGCCCACAGCGACGCGCGCGCGCTTTTACCCGGGCGAGGATCAGAGCAGACTTGCGCCTTGCGCGCAGGCGATTTTCTGGACACGGCGAAGTCCGGCAACTGGTTCGATTCGGTGATCGCCCGGCCCCTCGCGAAGGGGCGCCTCGCCTATCCCGGGGCGCTGGACGTGCCCCATGCCTGGGCCTTCCTGCCCGATCTGGGCCGGGCGGCGGCGGCGCTG
>SLQN01000282.1 GCA_007131465.1 Paracoccaceae bacterium | reverse complement strand
CTTGAACTCCACGCTCAGAATCTCTGATCGCTTGCGGATCGCCTCGCCAATCGCGAACCGGCCCCGGAATGACAGCTTGCCCCCCGCCCACATCCGCCGGTTAAAGGGCAAGGGCGGCAGGAAGCCCCCGAGTTTCGGATGGCCATCCGTGGAGATGTCTGCAATCGGGACAAATTCGGGGAACGCAACCCAATGCCACAAGATCGGCAAGGGCGCGCCTGTGTGGATGGCGGGTTGTGGGGCCGCCGGGTGCCCCAGCGCGCCCATCACCATGCCTGCAAGTTCCGGGCTGACCGCCCCTGTGCGGGTTTCCTCCCGCCCGACCCAGGCCTGCGCCTGCTCGGGCGTTGCGGCGCTGCCCTGCAGCGGAGCTTCCGATCTGCTCATGCGGCGACCTTCACGCCAAGCACCCGCGCGATGGTGTCGCCCATGGCCGAGGGCGTCGGCGCGACCGTGATGCCCGCTGCCGACAGGATTTCCACCTTTTCCTGCGCGGATTCGCCAAAGGCCGAGATGATCGCGCCCGCATGGCCCATCTTGCGGCCCTTGGGCGCGGATAGGCCCGCGATATAAGCGACAACGGGCTTGGTCATGTGATCGCGCGCATAGGCGGCAGCTTCGGCTTCCTGCGGGCCTCCGATTTCGCCGATCATCATCACGGCATCGGTGCCCTCGTCATTCTCGAACAGCTCCAGAATATCGCGAAAGCTGGAGCCATTGATCGGATCGCCGCCGATGCCCACGGACGTCGACACCCCGATGCCCAGCGCCTTCATCTGGCTGGCTGCTTCATAGCCCAGCGTGCCCGACCGGCCCACGATACCCACGCGACCGGGCAGGTAGATCGCGGGCGGCATGATCCCCATGAACCCCTTGCCCGGAGAGATGACACCCGCGCAATTCGGCCCGATGAAGCGCATCTTGCGCGCCGCAGGGAAGCGGCGCAGGAAGCGTTTGACCTTCATCATGTCCTGCGAGGGGATGCCGTCGGTCACGCAAACGGCGAATTTGAGGCCCGCCTCGGCCGCTTCCATGATCGCGTCGGCCGCACCGGGGGGCGGGACGAACACAAGGCTTGCTTCCGCGCCCACTTCGGCGACCGCCTCGGCGACGGTGTTGAAGACGGGGCGGCCCAGCACGGTTTCGCCGCCGCGACCGGGGGTGACGCCGCCCACGACATTCGTGCCGTGGCGGATCATGTCTTCGGCATGGAACCTGCCGATGCGCCCGGACATGCCTTGCACGATGATGCGGGTATCTTTCTGGATCAGGATGGACATGGCGCGGGCTCCTTCAGGCGGCCAGTGCGGGACGGGCGGCAACTGCCGTGGCAGCGGCCTCTGCCAGAGTATCGGCGGAAATCAGCGGCAGACCAGACGCATCAATGATGCGGCGTCCTTCCGCGACATTCGTGCCCGCCAGACGCACCACGACTGGCAGGGCAAGGTTCAATTCGCGATACGCCTGCACCACGCCTGCGGCCACCCAGTCGCAGCGGTTGATGCCCGCGAAGATATTGACGAGGATGACCGAGACATTCGGATCCGACAGCACGGTGCGGAAGGCCGCGACCACGCGTTCGGGGGACGCGCCGCCCCCGATATCGAGGAAATTGGCGGGCTGGCCACCGGCAAGCTGGATCATGTCCATCGTCGCCATCGCCAGCCCTGCGCCGTTGATGATGCAGCCGATATCGCCCTCGAGGCCCACATAGCTCAGGCCATGCTCGGACGCGGCATCCTCGCGCGGGTCTTCCTGCCCCGGATCGCGCAGCGCCGCGACTTCGGGGCGGCGGAACAGGGCATTGGTGTCAAAACTCATCTTGGCATCCAGCGCCACCAGATCGTCGGCAGCGGTGATGACCAGCGGGTTGATTTCCACCATCGTCGCGTCCAGATCGCGAAACGCCCGGTAGCACGCCCGCAGCACAGTGGCGAACTGCCCGATCTGGCCGCCCGTCAGCCCCAGTTTGAAGGCCAGATCGCGCGACTGGAACGGCAAAAGCCCCATCGCCGGGTCGATCACCATACGGATCAGGGCGTCGGGCTGGTCCTCGGCCAGATCCTCGATCTCCATGCCACCCTCGCGCGAGGCCACGATCATGATCCGCTCGGACTTGCGGTCCAGCACAAGGCCCAGATAGAGTTCCTGCGCGATATCGGTGGCCTGCTCGACCAACAGACGGTGCACCGGCTTTCCGTTCGCGTCGGTCTGTTTCGTCACCAGATTGCGGCCCAGCAGCGACAGGGCAAAGGCGTTGACCTCGGCCTCGGTCTTGCACAGCTTCACCCCACCGGCGGCCCCGCGCCCCCCCGCATGGACCTGCGCCTTCACCACGACCGGAAGGCCCAGCTTGCGCGCTTCATGCATCGCCTGCTCGGGGGCGAAGGCAATGCCGCCACCCGGAACCGGCATCCCGAAGCGCCGGAGCATATCCTTGGCCTGATGTTCATGAATATCCATCGTTTTCGCTCCTTATTCGGCGGCTTTGGCGGCACTGCTGCGCGCGGCAATCGCGTCAGCGAGCGACAGCACATTCATCGCCATTTTCTCGGACGCGGCGTCGATCATCTTGCCATCAAGCGCCGCTGCGCCCTTGCCTGCGGCTTCGGCTTTGCGCAGTTCCTCGATGATGCGCCGGGCGCGATCCACTTCGGCTTCTGGCGGGCTGAACACAGTATTCGCCATTTCGATCTGGCTGGGATGGATGGCCCATTTGCCCTCGAACCCCAGCGCTGCCGCGCGTTCGGCAGCCAGAACATAGCCTGCAGGGTCAGCAAAATCACCAAATGGGCCGTCCAGCGCGCGCAGACCGTAAGCGCGGCAGGCAATGATCATGCGCGAGAGCGAGGCATGCCACTGATCGCCCGGATAGGCCGGGTTCAACCCGCCGATATTGACGGTGCGGGCGCGCATGCTGGCTGCGTAATCGGCAACCCCGAAATGCAACGCCTCCAGCCGCGAGTCAGAGGTCGCCGCATAGCGCGCGATCTCCTCGACATTTGCCATGCCCAGCGCGGTTTCAATCAACGCCTCCAGCCCGACACGCCGCGTCAGCCCGCACGCCTGTTCGATCTGGTTGACCAGCGCATCGACCATGTAGAGGTCGGACATCACGCCCAGTTTCGGGATGAGCAGCATGT
>SLQN01000165.1 GCA_007131465.1 Paracoccaceae bacterium | reverse complement strand
GGCAGGGATGTAGACAAAGCTGCCATCGGAAAACACAGCCGAATTCAGCGCCGCGAAATAGTTGTCATTCTGCGGCACGACCGAGCCGAGTTATTTCTTCACCAGTTCGGGATGATCCTGCACAGCCTCGGAGATCGAACAGAAGATGACCCCTGCTTCGGCCAGTTCCTTCTTGAAGGTCGTGCCAAGGCTGACGGAATCGAACACGGCATCCACAGCCACCTTCCGGCCTTCATCCGCACCTTCAACACCGGCCAGAAGCATCTGTTCCTTCAGGGGAATCCCCAGCTTGGCATAGGTCTCCAGCAGCTTGGGATCGACATCATCCAGTGATTTGGGCTTTTCCGCCATCGACTTGGGCTTGGCGTAGTAATACTGCTCCTGATAGTCGATTTCCGGGATTTTCAGCATCGCCCAGTCGGGCGATTCCATCGTCAGCCAGCGGCGATAGGCCTCCAGACGCCATTCCAGCAACCATTCGGGTTCGTTGTTTTTCTGCGAGATCAGGCGGACGATATCCTCGTTGAGCCCCTTGGGGGCGAAGTCCATCTCGATATCAGTTTCCCAGCCGTGCTTGTAGGTTCCGCCCATGGACTGGACCGTTTCCACGGTTTCACGGTCCACCCCGTCGCGCATCTGCACTTCATCCAGTGCCGCCATGTGCTTTCCTTCTCCTGTTCGGCCCGCGCACGGGCTTTCCTTCTGTTCACGCTGCGCGCGCAGCAAACCGGCGATACTCTTTCAACCAGGCCGCCGCAAAGCGCAGCGCATCCTCCTCGCGCGTGGCCGGGCCAATCGAGACCCGGATCGCCCCAAGCGCGTGATGCACATCAAGGCCCATCGCCGTCAGCACCCCCGAGACCCGCATCTTCCCCGAGGAACAGGCTGATCCGGCAGATATCGCAAAACCCGCCAGATCCATCTGCATCACCTGCGTCTCAGCCTTCCAGCCCGGCGTCGCAAAGCAAAGCGTATTGGGCAAACGCAGCACCTCTTTCCCGACAAAAATAGTCTTTTTGGCCTCAGCGTCCAGAGCCTGTTCTAGAATATTTCTAATTTCAGATACAGAATTCCAGACCCCCTCCGCCAGATCCCTGGCCGCTGCTTCGGCCGCCGCGCCGAATCCTGCGATCCCGATGATGTTTTCCGTCCCGGCCCTGCGGCCCATTTCCTGCCCGCCGCCACGGATTTGCGCCGCCAGATCCGTCCCGCGCCGCATCACCAGCGCGCCAATCCCCTTCGGCCCGCCGATCTTGTGTGCCGAAACGAAACCCATCTCCACCCTCAGCCAGTTGAAGGCGAAAGGCAGTTTGCCAAAACCCTGTGTCAGGTCACTGACGGCAAGCCCCTCGGGCAGATCCTGCACGATTCCGGTTTCGGAATTGGCCAGTTGCAGGGTGGCGCGCGCAGGGTCCGGCACGGCAACCCGGCCCAACGCATCCACGGCAAGAGTGTCATCGGCCCAGGCCCGCACAGCATCGTGTTCTATCGCCGCACCCGCCAAGGCCCGCCCGGCAAGGGCCAGCGCCGCCGCTTCTGTCGCGCCCGAAGTAAAGACGATATCGGCCCCATCCGCCCCAAGTGCGGCGGCCACCTGCGCGCGCGCATGTTCCACCACAGCCCGCGCCTTGCGGCCCTCGGCATGCACGGAAGAGGGGTTGCCCGCCACATCCATCGCCGCCACCATCGCTGCGCGCGCCTCGGGGCGCAGCGGTGCGGTTGCGTTGTAGTCCAGATAAACGCGATCCGTCATGCCACGATGACCCGCGTGCAATCGGGGCACGACATTCGACAGCCTGCACCCGGACGCGCAGCAAGGGTGTCAAGGCAGCACCTATTCATCAACGACCTCGAACAGGTTCGGAACTGCCGGACAGGGCGCGAGCGCATTCTGCGCCACGTCGGACAGGCGGGTCTGGTGCAGGAAGACATAGACATGCGCCGACAGCCCTTCCCACAGCCGGTTGGTCATGGATTGCGCCTTCGACCCCGAAAGCGCCCCGCTTGCCCCGGCCCCCTTGTGCATCGCGCTGACTGTTTCCTCGACGGCTTCCAGCACTTCGGAGACGCGGATTGCATCGGCGGGGCGGGCCAGCCTGTAGCCCCCACCCGGCCCGCGCACTGAGTCCACCAACCCGGCCCGGCGTAATTTCACGAAAAGCTGTTCCAGATAGGCGAGCGAGACCTGCTGGCGCGCGGCAATTTCATTCAAGGACACCAGCCCGCCGCCTGTCGCCTGGGCAAGATCGACAAGCGCGATCATTGCATAGCGCCCTTTTGTCGATAATTTCATGCCGATCCCCGCCGCAGCCCTTGCCCGAAGCTCCCCCGCCCCCAATAAAGGTTGACGGCCCCGCGACGCGGGCCTACACCACGCCAGCGTCGTGACACCCATATGGCAAGGGGCATTCTGCACTTTAGAATACTTCTAAAATGCCTGAAGCAAAGAGTCAACAATACTCCGCGACCGACGCGACAGGACCAACACTACGCCCGAGACATTGACCAAACGATAAGGCCCCGAATGCCCGAGATCATCTTCCCCGGCCCCGAAGGCCGCCTTGAAGGCCGCTATCATCCACAACCGAAGTCCGATGCTCCGATTGCAATCGTGTTGCACCCGCATCCGCAATTTGGCGGCACGATGAACAACAAGGTCGTCTACAACCTGCATTATGCCTTTTACAAGATGGGGTTTTCGGTGCTGCGGTTCAATTTTCGCGGGGTCGGGCGCAGCCAGGGCGAATACGATCAGGGCATCGGGGAATTGTCGGACGCCGCGGCCGCGTTGGACTATGTGCAGGCTCAGACCCAGAATGCGCGCCATTGCTGGATCGCAGGGTTCAGTTTCGGCGCATGGATCGGGATGCAATTGCTGATGCGCCGCCCCGATATCACCGGCTTCGTATCGGTCGCTCCCCCTGCGAACCTCTATGATTTCAGTTTCCTCGCCCCTTGCCCCGCCTCGGGGCTGGTTATCAATGGCAGCGCCGATCGCGTTGCCCCACCGCGCGACACACGGACACTGGTCGGCAAATTGCAGGAACAGCGCGGCATCACCATCACCCATACCGAGATCGAAGGTGCTGATCACTTTTTCAAGGATGAAGAGCGCCATATGCAGCCGATGCTTGGGACCGTGACCGACTAGGTCACCCGCCGC
>SLQN01000451.1 GCA_007131465.1 Paracoccaceae bacterium | reverse complement strand
CCCGACGCCGGTGACGGATGCCAAGGGCCATGCCGGGTGTTTCGGGGTCTATCCCCGCCGCCGCGTGGTCAGCGAGTTGCGCATCCCGCCCGAAACCGAGAACGACCCGTATTTCGAGTTCCACGAACTTGCGCCGCCGGCGGAATCAACGGTCACGAAGCGCACGGCTTTTGGAACGCATTGGGGGCTGGTCTATTTCTTTGGGGAAGACCCGCACCGGCTGCGCGATCTGCTGAAAGCACAGGAAGACCTGGATTTCTACCTGTAGGCCCTTGGAGATGCGCGAGCAGGCGGCCTGTTTTCAGTGCGCCCACCCGCCATCTGACCAGGCATGTGGCACGACTGCGCCGGGAACTGCAAATTCAGTGTTTGCGGGGTTGTATCAGGCCGGGATTGCCGCAAGGCTGACCGCCGTAAAAATGGCAGCGCCTTGGCGCGGAACAGGACAGTCACGCATGACCACCACACGCCAGCAGGACGACACGATTGCACCGATCCTGCGCAGCTTCGATCATGTGCTGTCACAGTTGTCGGGGGCCTCTGCCGCTGGAAAGGCGATGTATCAGGGGCGGATGCTTGACACGATCAAGCGGTTACTCAAGCACCCCGAGGGGTTGGCCGTGATCGCGTCGCGCGTGGACGAACTGGAGAGCGCGGGCATTTTTGACGGGACGGACTGGGCCGTGCCGTCCGGGCTTGTTCCCGGAATGGTCGGAAACACGCTGAAGTTTGCAGAGCCGCAGACCGTCGCGCTGGAATGTCTGAGCCTGTTGCGGTTTCTGGCCGTCGCGCGCGAAACCCAGTCCCGGCCCGGATTGCCGACCGAACACGCGCGGCATTTCCTGTCGCAGGTTCTGGCGCTCAATCTCGACCGCATCCTTGGCGCGCATAACGAAGCGGACCGTGTTGCCGCGCGCGAACTCGACGACGCGGTTGACAGCCTGTTCCGCCATATCCTCGAAACGCTGGGAACCGAGGGTATCCTGAGCCAGCTTGTCGATGAGGTCTGGCGCATCCTGCGCCAGCGCCCGATTCAGGTGGACCATGTGAAATCCATGATCCTGCAGATCGCGCTCGCGATGAATGAAAAGGATCAGGGTTTTCGTGCCAGCGAGACCCGGCTGGGTGCCGACCGGCTGATCAGCGCCTTGTTCGCGCCGACGCAGCTTTGCCGAGAAGATCCGGGGCTGGCCGTCTATTGCAACCGACTGGGGGCCGCCGACACAGGCATCTTGCAGGCCGAGGCCAGCGGCATGGCGCGCGCCATGCATGATACCGGGCTTGTGTCGGATTATCACGCCGGGTTCCTGCGGTTCCTGCTGGAAAGCGGGCAAAGCCATCTGGTGTCCGATGCGCTGGGACTCAGCAGCACAGGGCTGGATTCCTTCCGCTGCTATCAGGCGCTTGTACAGCGCCTGATCGAGGTCGCAGTGCGCCCCGGAACCGCGCAGGCCGTGCTGGGCATCGCCTTGATGCTGGAACGCGGTATCCTCTATTCGCCGCCCATCGCGCCTTCGCTGTGGCGGCTTCTGGGGGTGAAGCTGACGCCTGCTTGCGACGCTGGGCTGGTCGCAGCCTTCGGGGCGGACCCCACGCCGCATCAGCGGCTGGTCGCGGGTGTAATGATGCTGCTGGGCCAGCCGCTGGGGATCGGGCAGGGCAACAACCCGACCTGCCAATCCGCACGGGCGCTTTCGATGTGGGCGCTCAATGACCCCGATTATCTGCTATGGCTGCTGGCGCAGGCCACCTCGAACGACCGGATCGTCATGCATTTCGAAGGCCAGCCGCTGGATTCCGCGCTTCTGCCAGCCGGTCTGGCGCTGCATACGCCGCTCGATGCCGATCCGGTCTCGGCGGTGCTTGTGCCGCATCTGGATCGCATCTATGCGGAAATGGGCCGACGCGTCGCGGGGCGTGGCGAAGACCCGCATCGCTGGATCAATCCCGAACTGCACGGCTGGTGGGTGGGGCGCGAATTCCACATCGCCGTGGATATCATGACCGGCAAGCTGGCATCCTATGACGCGTTCATCCGCGATTTCCACCTCGCCTATCATCCGATGCACAATGGCAACGAACCTGTCATCCACCCCCAGCCCGCAGGCATCGCCGTGACTGACAGCCAGGGCACATTCGTGGGCTGGCATGCGATCTCGATCATCCGGGTGGCGCTGGATCAGTCCGGTGTCATGCGTGTCTATTTCTTCAACCCCAACAATGACAGCGGTCAGGACTGGGGGCACGGAATCGTGGTGTCGACCCATGGCAATGGGGAACGTCTGGGCGAAGCGTCGCTGCCCTTCGCGCAGTTTGCGTCCCGGCTGTATATATTCCACGATGACGGGCTGAAAACCCCGTCTGAAGTGCCGGTGGACGCAAGCGAGATCGCCGCGATCCGCGATCTTGCACTGCAAAGCTGGGCAATGGACCGGGTCTGAACCGGTTTTGAGAAGAGAGCCCCGGACAAAGGGCATCCCGCATTCCCCGGTGCAATCCGATAGCGCTACGGCTGGTGCGGCTGCGCCCTGTGACAGAAAAAACTCTGTGCCACAGCGCGCCATGAATAGGCCGCGCGCGCATGCGCACTGCGCTTTGCGCGGGTTCCGGGGGCGGCAACCATGACCCGGATCCGAACCTGATCCCGCCCCATGCCCGCCTGGATGCCCAGCATGTGCCGGGCCATGTTCACAAGACCACACAGGGCAAGCGCTTCCTTGTCGTGCATGGCGATGAGGCCGACAACCGCAGGACCCGCGCCCATTCCACGACAAGGCTGGCCAGTCTGATCGACCATGGATTGCGGCGCTGCGACCGTTTGCTGCGCAAGCTCTCGCGACGGCAACCCAATGTGCGCGGGGTCATCGAATGGTTGATCACGGCCACCAACGCACACCGCTATCGCGGGTGCGCGCATGAGCAACACATGGTCGAGCTGGCGCGTGCGCGCGGATTGGACGGGGTGATCTGCGGGCATTTCCACATTGCAGCCCTGCACGACCATTTCGGCCTGACCTATGCAAATTGCGGCGACTGGGTGGACAGCATGACCGCGCTGGAAGATGTCGGCGACGGAGAACTGCACCGCCTTGGGGGGCGCGATCACGTCCTTGCACTGGCGGGCCGCGGGCGGGGCAGCCAATGCCTGCCCGGCCCGCGCCCGCCAGT
>SLQN01000495.1 GCA_007131465.1 Paracoccaceae bacterium | reverse complement strand
TTCTACGAGATGTCGCTGAAAATGTGGGAAGGGCTGGAGCAGGACCTGAACTACAACGCGATGGTCAGCCAGCGCGGGGTTCTGAACCTGTGCCACAGCGACGCGCAGCGCGACGCCTACCGCCTGCGCGGCAACGCGATGCGGCTTTACGGGGTCGATGCGGAACTGCTGGACACGGCCGCCGTGCGCCGGATGTATCCGTTCCTGAATTTCGACACTGCCCGCTTCCCGATCAAGGGCGGCCTCTTGCAGCGGCGCGGCGGCACCGTGCGCCATGATGCCGTCGCCTGGGGCTATGCCCGCGCCGCCGACAGCCGGGGCGTCGATATCATCCAGAACTGCGAAGTGACCGGGATGCGCATTGAAGCCGGGCGCATATCCGGGCTGGACACCACGCGCGGCCATATCGCGGCGGGCAAGGTCGGGGTCGCGGTTGCAGGCAATTCCAGCCGGGTGATGGCGCAGGCGGGCCTGCGCCTGCCGATCGAAAGCCATGTCTTGCAGGCCTTCGTCAGCGAGGGGCTGAAGCCGGTGCTGGACGGGGTCATCACCTATGGCGCGGGGCATTTCTATATCAGCCAGTCCGACAAGGGCGGGCTGGTGTTCGGCGGCGATATCGACGGCTACAATTCCTATGCCCAGCGCGGAAACCTGCCCACGGTGGAAGATGTCTGCGAAGGCGGCATGTCGCTGATGCCGATGATCGGACAGGCGCGGCTTCTGCGGATGTGGGGGGGGATCATGGACATGACGATGGACGGCTCGCCCATCATCGACCGCACCCCGGTCGAAGGGCTCTATTTCAACGGCGGCTGGTGCTATGGCGGGTTCAAGGCGACGCCCGCTTCGGGGCTGGCCTTCGCGCATCTTCTGGCGACCGACACCGCCCACCCCACGGCGGCTGCCTACCGGCTGGACCGGTTCCGCGCAGGCCGGATGATCGACGAAAAAGGCATGGGTGCGACCCCCAACCTGCATTGAGCGAGGCGCGAAAATGATCATCCCTCACCCCATCCTCGGCCCGCGCGATGCGCAGGAATTCACCTATCTGGGGGACGCCACGCTGCTGGGCCGGCCCGATGGCATGGCTGACGGCGCCGAAGATGCGATGCACGACTACCTTTACCTGCGCGACAACCCGGCGGGGCTGCACCGCGAATTGTGGTTCCACGAACAGGGCGACAGGTCCTGGCTGGTGGTCACGCGCGACACGCGCACGCATGACATCACCCATGTCGAACTCGCCCGCGATGTGGCGCTGGCCCACAGGGGCGGTGCATGACCAAAGCGCAGCCAAACCGGCTGTACGGCGGGCAGATCGACCGCAGCCGCACCATTCCCTTCAGCTTCGACGGGCGCAGCTACCTTGGCCATCCGGGCGACACGCTGGCCTCGGCGCTGATGGCCAATGACGTGGCGCTTTTGGGGCGCAGCTTCAAATATCACCGCCCGCGTGGGCTGATGGCCACGGGTTCAGAGGAACCGAACGCGCTGGTCACGCTGACGCGCGGGGCCGCGCGCACCCCCAACACCCGCGCCACGATGGTCGAGCTTGCGCCGGGGATAACAGCGCACAGCCAGAACGCCTGGCCTTCCCTGCGCCTTGACGCGCTGGCCGTGAATGATCTGCTGTCGCCTTTCCTGACAGCCGGGTTCTACTACAAGACCTTCATGTGGCCGCGCGCCTTCTGGGAAAGGGTCTATGAACCCCTCATCCGCCGCGCCGCAGGGCTGGGGCGGCTGGCCACCACGCCCGACCCCGACAGCTATGACCGCGGCTTTCGGCATTGCGACCTTCTGGTGGCAGGCGCGGGTCCGGCGGGGCTGATGGCGGCGCTGGTGGCCGGACGCGCGGGCGCGCGCGTCATCCTCGCGGACGAGGATTTCGCCCCCGGCGGGCGGCTGAACGCCGAACGCCTGAGCATCGACGGCGCCCCCGCGAGCGACTGGCTGCGCGCCACCGTGAGCGAACTCGCCGCGCTGCCGACTGTCCGCCTGATGCCCCGCACCACTGTCTTCGGCACATTCGATCACGGCATCTATGGCGCGCTGGAGATGGCCGCCCCCGACAGCCCCGCCCGCGCCCCGCGCCAGACCCTGTGGCGCCTCTACGCCCGCGCCTGCATCCTGTGCACGGGCGCTACCGAACGCCCCATCGCCTTCCCCGACAATGACCGCCCCGGCATCCTGCTGGCGGGTGCTGTGCGCAGTTACGTCAACCGCTGGGCCACGACCCCGGCGCGCGATGTTGCCATCTTCACCAACAATGATGACGGGCATCGCACCGCTTCCGATCTGGCCGCGCAGGGCATCCGCATCGCCGCCCTCATCGACACCCGCGCGGATGCGCCCGACTGCGCAGGGGCCGAAACCTTCAAGGGCGCGCAGGTCGTGGCGACTTCGGGGCGGTTGCGCCTCAAGGGCATCGCGCTGCGTCTGGCTGATGGCACACAGCGCCAGATCGCCTGCGGGGCGCTGGCGGTGTCGGGCGGATGGAACCCCAACCTGCACCTGAGCGCGCAATCCCGCGCCCGCCCGGTCTGGGACGACGCGATTGCCGCCTTCACCCCTGCGCCAAACGCCGTGCCGGGCCAGCGCGTCGCGGGGGCCGCAGCGGGCCAGTTCTCGACCTTCACCGCCTTGTCGGGGGGGGCCGAGGCCGCACGCGCCGCGCTGGCCGACCTTGGCATCACCGCCCCCCAAGCGCCCCTGCCCCAAGCCGAAGATGCGCCCACCCGCATCACCCCGTTCTGGCATGTGACCGGGGCCAAGGGCCGCGCCTGGCTCGATTTCCAGAATGACGTGACGGTCAAGGATATCGCGCTGGCGCAGGCCGAGGGGTTTCGCGCGGTCGAGCATGTGAAGCGCTACACCACGCTGGGCATGGCCACCGATCAGGGCCGCACCGCGAATACCAGCGCCATTGGCGTGATGGCCGCGCTCTCGGGGCAGGATATCGCGGCCACCGGCACGACCATGTTCCGCCCGCCCTATACGCCGGTCTCCATCGGGGCCTTCGCCGGACGGGCGCGCGGGCCGGAGTTTCGCCCCACCCGGCGCACGCCAACCCATGTCTGGGCGCAAGAACAGGGCGCGGTCTTTGTGGAGGCCGGGCAATGGCTGCGCGCGCAATATTTCCCCCGCGCGGGCGAGGCTCACTGGCGCGAAACCGTGG
>SLQN01000382.1 GCA_007131465.1 Paracoccaceae bacterium | reverse complement strand
GTCAGCCCGATCCGGTCGGGGTTGATATCGACCTGGATGATCTTGGCATCCTTGGGCCAGTATTCCATGCCATAGCCCGGCAGCGTGCTGAACGGGTTGAGCCGCGTTCCAAGACACAGCACCACATCGGCCTGCGCGATCAGTTCCATCGCCGCCCTGGACCCGTTATAGCCCAAAGGCCCGGCAAACAGAGGGTGCGAGCCGGGGAAAGCGTCATTGTGCTGATAGCCCACGCAGACCGGCGCATCCAGCCGTTCGGCCAGCGCCTTTGACGCCTCGATCGCGCCACCGATCACCACGCCCGCACCATTCAGGATGACGGGAAAGCTGGCCTCGGACAACAGTTTCGCGGCCTCGCTCATCGCGGCCTCGCCACCAGCGGGGCGCTCGAATGTCAGGATTTCGGGAATATCAATATCGATCACCTGCGTCCAGAAATCGCGCGGCATGTTGATCTGCGCTGGCGCGGAATGGCGCTTGGCCTGCAGGATCACGCGGTTGAGCACCTCGGCCACGCGCGAGGGGTCACGCACCTCTTCCTGATAGGCGACCATGTCCTCGAACAGTTTCATCTGCTCGACTTCCTGAAACCCGCCCTGCCCGATGGTCTTGTTCGCGGCCTGCGGCGTGACCAGCAAAAGCGGCGTGTGGTTCCAGTAGGCGGTTTTCACGGCAGTCACGAAATTGGTGATCCCGGGGCCGTTCTGGGCGATCATCATGCTCATCTTGCCGGTTGCGCGGGTATAGCCATCCGCCATCATCCCGCCCGAGCCTTCATGCGCGCAATCCCAGAAGGTGATGCCCGCCTTGTCGAACAGGTCCGAGATCGGCATCATCGCCGAGCCGATGATCCCGAAGGCATGTTCGATCCCGTGGCGTTGCAGTGTCTTGATGAAGGCTTCTTCGGTTGTCATCCGCATGGCAAGGCTCCTTGCTTGACTGGTGGACCCCGGCGCACGGATCGCGCCCGGATTTGCTAATGTGATACTGCCAACCGACCGTGCGCGATTAGGGCCAGTTGGACAAAAGGTTTATATCCAGCGTCATGCATGGCGCTGCTGGGCGGCAATGGCACGCGCAATCCGCGAGATGCCTTCGGGAATACGCTCGGACGCGATGGAGCTATAGGCGATGCGGTAAAAGCAGTCGGGCGCTTTGGGCGCGCCGAAAAACGGCAATCCGCGTTCGATCAGCACGCCCTCGTCCTTCAGGGCTGTCGCCAGCGCCGTGGTGCTGACCCCTTCAGGTGCGCGCATCCACAGGCTCGACCCGCCCGCTTCGCTTTCCCCGGCGATGTCCAGCCCCTCGGCCCGGATCGCGGCCAGCATGACCGCGCGGCGCGCGGCATAGCTGCGCGCGAGACGGCGCAGCATCACGTCATAATGGCCCAGCGACAGGAAGCGCGCCGCCGCGCGCTGCAACAGGCCGGGCGGATGGCGCAGGATCGTGGCGCGCAATCTGCGGGCCTCGGAAATGAAGGGCGCCGGCCCCACCATGAAGCCCAGTCGCAGCCCCGGAAACAGCGATTTGGAAAAGCTGCCGACATGGATGACGCGCCCTGTCCGGTCCAGCGATTTCAGCGCGGGCAGCGGCGCGCGGCCCTGCGCGATCTCGAATTCATAATCATCCTCGACAATCAGGAAATCCCGCTCTTGCGCAGCCTGAAGCAGGGCGTGGCGCGCCTCGATCGGCATGGTCGCGCCTGTCGGGCAATGGTGGCTGGGCGTGCAGAACAGCACATCAAGACTGCGCGGCAGCGCGTCCGCCACCAGCCCCGCCGCGCCCACGGGCACAGGCACAAGGCGGCAGCGGGTCTGGGTCAGGATATCGCGCAGACCGGGATAGCCCGGTTCCTCGATCACTGCCGCGCGGCGCTGATTAAGCAGCAGTTGCGCCGCCAGCCACAGCGCGTTCTGCGCCCCCAGCGTGACAAGAATCTCGTCAGGGCGCACAAGGATGCCGCGCCGGGGCAGCGAATGGCGCGCGATATATTCCAGCAGCCCCGGATCGTCCTGTTCGAACTGATCATCGGACATGCGGTCGAAATCGCGCAGGCCCAGCGACTGGATCATGCACAGCCGCCAGTTGGCATGGTCAAACAGGCTGGGGTCGGCCTGCCCATAGATGAACGGATAGCGGTAATCGCGCCAGTTGCGGGGCTTGCCGCGGTTCAGATCGCCCGAGGGCGGCCGGTGGCCCAGCATCCGCGCCCAGTCCACAGGGGCCCCATCGCTTGCGGGCGGCTGGGCGGTGCGGGTCGGTTGCGGGGCGGTCTGCGACACGAAATAGCCCGACCGGCCCAGCGCATACAGGAAATCATCTGCCACAAGGTCTGCATAGGCCTGCGTGACCGTGATACGGCTGACGCCCAGATGCTGCGCCAGCTTGCGGCTTGAGGGCATCCGCTCGCCCATGCGCAACCGCCCCGAAAGGATGCCCTCGGCCACCATCTGCCGGATGCGGTGCTGCAACGTGCCTTCCTGCAACGGGTCCAGCAGAAAGGATTCAACTGCAATGGTCATGCCTCCCACCCTCTGCCTGATGCGCTGCAATCTGGTCTTACCGAAATGGCTTTCTGGATATAGCCCTGATGCGCCATAGCCCTGATACTTGGCCGCATGCAACCCCTGACCCGGCGGAGACGGCGATGAATGATCTGGCTTTCACGAATGACCTTGGTGCTGTTGTCGCAGCGGACCGAGCCCATGTCTGGCACCATCTGAGCCAGCACAAACCCTACGAGACGACCGACCCGCGCGTCATTGTCGAAGGCCGTGGCCTGCGCGTCTGGGATGCGACGGGGCGCGAGTTTCTGGATGCGGTCTCGGGCGGGGTCTGGACTGTCAATGTGGGTTACGGGCGCGAGAGCATTGCCAATGCCGTGCGCGACCAGTTGGTGAAGATGAATTTCTTCGCAGGCGCGATGGGCACTGTGCCCGGCGCTGTCTTCGCACAGATGCTGATCGACAAGATGCCGGGGATGAGCCGGGTCTATTATTCCAATTCCGGGTCCGAGGCGAACGAGAAAGCCTACAAGATGGTGCGCCAGATCGCGCATCGACGGCATGGCGGCAAGAAATGGAAAATCCTGTATCGTGAGCGGGATTATCACGGCACAACCATCGCCACGCTGGCCTCGGGTGGGCAGCCCGAACGCGCGGCGCAATACGGGCCG
>SLQN01000074.1 GCA_007131465.1 Paracoccaceae bacterium | reverse complement strand
TCCGCTGGAGCGGCTTCATCTGCAGCTCTTCCTCTTCCTGAGGCCACCGTTGCAGCGCCTTGCCCTGGAGCAGCTCCTCTTCCTCCAGGGCCGCCCTCTGCAGGGCGCCCCCGGCCGTTCTGGCATCCGCCATCCGCTGCAGCGCCGCAAGCGGCCCCGACCCATAATCGCCCGCCCGCATTCCGGAGGGACGCGACGGCTGCCTTGCGCTCCCGCTGCGTTCCGCTCTGACCCTGGCCATACGGTGTCCTTTCGACCGATGGGCTCAAGCAAGCCCCAGTTGTGTCTTTTTGGCAAGCATTTTCTCAGGTTGTGCCCCGGTATCGAAGGTTCCCCGAGACAATCCGATGTTCAGGACTGATTAATTGGTGATGATGCAGGCTCGGACTGCAGTCCCGCCGGCAGATCCGCCGGACGGGTGTCCAGAAGGGACCCGCAGCTGACCGACGCCGCCTCTGTCTTGCGCTCCTTTGGCCTCGCCATGGCGCTCCTCCCCGCGCTGGGGGCGGCGGCGATGGCGCAATGCCCGGCGCGCAGCCCCGGCACCGACATCGCCATCGGCATCCGGCCCGCGGTCCCGCTGATCGAATTCGACCGGCGCGGCGAACCCCGCGGCCTTGCCATCGACATCTGGATGCTGGTCGAACGCGAACTGCGGGAAACCGGCCAGTTCGGCCCGACCGAATTCATCGTCTGCCCGTCGATCCGCGACCAGGGCGAAGCACTCGCCTCCGGCGCGCTGGACGTCGTGATCTCGCCCCTCACCATCACAGCCGAGCGGATGGAAAGCTACGCGTTTTCGCAGCAGTACATCAGCTCGGGCCTGACGGTGGCGACCCGCGACAGCGGCGCCATCGATTTCCGCCATGCCACCGGGATCATCCGCGACACCGTCACCCAGCCGGGGGTGATCCGCGCGCTCATCGGCTTCCTGATCCTCAACCTTGCGGTGGCGCTGTTGCTGCGCTGGGCCCTGCGCGCCGAGGGGCAGGGCTTCGAGGGCGAAAAGGGCCCCTTCGGCGCCGCGCTGGAATACATGATCGAGGCGGTCGCGCGCACGCTGGGCCTCAAGGGCGTGGGCGAAGGGTTCCGCAGCGCGGCCGGCAAGGTGCTGGAGATCTTCATGGCCGTGGTTGGCACCGCGCTGTCGGCCACGATCTTCGGGGTGCTGACTTCGGCCTTCGTGGGCGCCATCGGCTCGCAGACCGCCCTGCCCGCCGAGGAGGTGGTCGCGCGCCGCGTGGCCACGCTGGCGAACTCCACCTCGCAGGACTTCCTGCAGGAGGTGCACCTGCGCGCGAACGGCCCCGGCGCCGGATGGCAGTGCGTCCCGATCGTGCTGGCCGGCCCCGAGGACCGCTGCATCCTGACCCAGACCTGGGGCGCCGCGGTCGCGCTGCTGGTGGCGGGCGAGGTCGATGTGGTGCTGGGGGATTGGGTGGCGCTGTCCTACCTCGCGCGCTCCGACCGCTTTGCCGGGCGGGTGAACGTCCAATCCCAGACCTATGTCGGCGAGGCCTATGGCTGGGGCATCACCCCCGGCCGGCCCGACCTGCGCAACGCCATCGACCGGGCCCTGGTGGACGAGATGCGGCAACCCGGCTGGCGGCGCCGGGTCGAAGGCGCGCTCGGCACCGGCACGATCAGCCCGGACTGACCCCATGGAACACGGAGACGCCAACATGGACGACGCGGTCCGCAAACCCTACGACCTCTATTTCGCGTCGGGCACCTATGACCGGCGCTATCCCCGCCCAAACCCGCGGGTTCTGGCGCATGTCCGCCGGCTGCTGCCCCCGGAGGCCCATGTCATCGACTATGGCTGTGGCAGCGGGCGGTATCTGGTGCCCTTGCGGCCGCATCTGGGCCGGGCGGCGGGGTTCGACATCTGCCCCACCGCGCTGGGGCTGCTGCGCGACCGGCTGGCGGCCGGAGGCGGTGCGCCGGTGGAGGTTCTGGGGCCCGACCCCGCGTCCCTGCCGGACCATGTCGCCCGGCACGGCCCCGCCGATCTGCTGCTGTGCCTGTTCGGCGTTCTGTCCCATGTCACGCCGCGCAGCGCCCGGGCCGACCTGCTGGGCCGGTTCCGCGACCTGCTGCGGCCGGGCGGGCGGCTCCTCGTCTCCGTGCCCAACCGCCAGCGCCGCTTCGCCCGCGAACAGCGCGCCGTCCGCCCGGGGACCGAGATCCATTATCGCCGCCGCATCGCGGGCGGCGACATCGAGCTGCCCTACCAGCTCTTCGACCCCGCGCTGCTGGCCGAGGAACTCACCGCCGCCGGCTTCGAGCCGGAGGGCGTCTGGGCCGAAAGCACCCTGCCCGAGGCCTGGCTGACCGGGGGCGGGATCGCCGGCCTCCTCGACGCCGGCCTCACGCCGCTGTGCCCCGCGCGATGGGGCTATGGCATCCTGATGCAAGCGGTGTCGCGATGAGGGCGCTTTTCGCCATCCTGATCGTCGCGCTGGGCTGGATCGCCCTGCCCGGACCCGCGTCGGCCCAGACCGACACCGCCGACGGCCCCGTCCTGCCCGAGGACCGCTCGGGCCGGCTGGAGCGGATCCTGCAGCGCGGCCGGCTGATCGTGGGGGTCAAGGACGACTACCCGCCCTGGGGCATGCGCGACGCCACCGGCGCCATCGTGGGCATGGAGATCGACCTCGCCGCCGACCTCGCCGCCCGGCTGGGGGTCGGGCTGCAGATGATCCCCGTCAGCGCCGCCAACCGCCTGCCGCGGCTGGAACAGGGGGTGGTCGATGTGGTCATCGCCACCCTCGGCGACACCGAGGAACGGCGCCAGATCTCGGACCTGATCCAGCCACACTATTATGCCAGCGGGGTTACGCTGCTGGCACGCCCCGATCTTCCCTACCGCGACTGGGGCCATCTGCGCGGCCGCCCGGTCTGCCTGACCGGAGGGGCCTATTTCAACCGCGCGCTGCAGGAACGCTATCTGGTGGAGGGGCAGGTCTTTCCGTCGAACGGCGCGGCACTGCTGGCACTGGCCGATGGGCGGTGCGTGGGTTGGGCCTTTGATGACACGGCGATCGCCCAGCTCGCGCTTTCCGACGCGTATCCCGGTCTTGAACCGGCGCTTCCGGTAATCCTGCCCACCCCCTGGGCCATCGCGGTTGCGCGGGGCGAAGGGGACGCGGCGTGGGGTCGGTTCGTGGCCGATGTGGTCGTGGACTGGC
>SLQN01000319.1 GCA_007131465.1 Paracoccaceae bacterium | reverse complement strand
GTTGGTGGTATCGGCCTCGCCGCCCGAAAGCTCGCGTTCTTTCACGACAGTCTCGCCACGCCGGGCCTGCAACAGCACCCCCCAGCCGCCGGGGCCGGGATTGCCGGAACAGGCCCCATCGGTATAGGCAACCAGATCTGCCATCACAGGCCCACATGGCCGGGCAGGGCCGCGACGCGGTCCAGCCATGCGCGCAGCGCGGGGAATGGCGTCAGATCGAACCCGCCATGCGTTTGTGCCGAATGCGTGTAGGCATAGAGGCAGAGATCGGCAAGGCTGCACGCCTCGCCCACCAGCCAGTCGCGGCTGACAAGGTGATCATCCATCATCTGCAACAAACCCTGGCCGCTTGCCAGCAACGCTGCCAGCCGTTCGGGCGTGGCCTGCGCCTTGCGATGCGGATAGGTCAGCAGCGCCGCGCGCACGGCGATCACGCCTTCATGCTGGTTCTGTTCCCAGAACATCCAGCCCAGCACCTGCGCCTGTTGCAGCGCGTCCTTGGGCCAGAACCGCGTGCCCTGTCCCAGATGAAACAGGATCGCGTTCGATTCCGCCAACAGCGTGCCATCCTCCAGTTCCAGCACCGGGGCCTTGCCAAAGGGCAGGCGGCCTTCGTCTTTCGCGCGGGTCAGTGTGTCAGAGCCGTATTCGACATCGACCATGTCGACCGTTCGGCCCAGCAGCGCGAGCAAAAGCCGCACCTTGTAGCTGTTGCCGGATGAAGGCATGGAATAAAGCCGCATGTCGGACCTCTGTCGCAGGGTGCGTTCGCGACAGGATTAGCCCAGCCAGAGGCCAAGCGCCAGTGCCAGAACCACGCCCGCTGTCAGCATCAGCCGCAGGCGCATCCACCAGGGCGGGGTCAGGCCCCAATGGCTGAACTGCATGTCCAGACGCAGCAACACCAGATAGCCCACGATCAGCGCGCTCAGCGCCCGCGATGCGCCGCCCCCGACCATGAAGAACACCCACAGCGCCGGCAAGACCGACAGCGCATAGCCCGTCCAGCGATGTGCGACATCGGCGCGGGCCGCGAAGCCCCACAGCACGCCGGACATGAAACTCAGGATCACCGACCCATAGGCGATCAGCACATAGGGTCCGATGAAACGCGGCCCGATCGTGCTCAGGGTCAGGCTGTGCAGGGCGGGTACGATCAGCGTCAGCACGCCCCACAGAAACGGCAGCAACCCCGCCAACCAGCGCAAGTGCGGGCCGGGGGATCATCGTGCCATGTTCTCATGCTCGGACCCAGGCTTTGACCCAGGCTCGGGCAACAGGGTCGCGCCGCGCCGGTCGCGCTTTGCCTGCGCCTTGTCTATGGATTTGCCCTGGTCGAGGGCCTTTATGCGGCCCGAAAACTCAAAATCGTCGCTCATGCCGGTTCGCGCAGCACGCGTGGAACCTTGAATTCGACCCGTTCCTGTGCGGTTTCAACAAGTTCCAGCGTGACGTTGAAGCGCGCCCGAAAGGCGTCGATCACTTCATTGACCAGTTCCTCGGGTGCGGATGCGCCTGCGGTGATGCCCACGGCCCGGCTGCCGTCCAGCGCACGCCAGTCGATATCGCCCGCGCGCTGCACAAGCTGCGCATAGGCGCACCCTTTCGCGCGGCCCACCTCGACCAGACGCTGCGAATTCGAAGAATTGGGCGCGCCGATCACCAGCAGCGCATCGACCATCGGCGCGATCGCCTTCACGGCCTCCTGCCGGTTGGTGGTGGCGTAGCAGATATCTTCCTTGTGCGGCCCGACAATCGCGGGAAAGCGCGCGCGCAGCGCGGCAACCACATCGGCCGTGTCATCGACCGAAAGTGTGGTCTGGGTGATGAAGGCCAGCTTTTCAGGGTCGCGCACATCCAGCGACGCCACATCCACCGGCGTCTCGACCAGCAGCACTTCGCCTTCGGGCAACTGCCCCATCGTGCCAACGGTCTCGGGGTGGCCCGCATGACCGATCATGACCATCTGCAGCCCGTTTGCATGGTGACGCTCGGCCTCGATATGCACCTTGCTGACCAGCGGGCAGGTGGCATCGACAAACAGCATCTGCCGCGCCTCGGCCTCGGCCGGGACGGATTTCGGCACGCCATGCGCCGAAAAGATCACCGGCCGGTCAGGCGGGCAGTCGTCCAGTTCCTCGACAAAGACCGCGCCCTTGGCGCGCAACCCGTCCACGACATATTTGTTATGCACGATCTCGTGACGCACATAGACCGGCGCACCCCATTTCGACAGCGCCATCTCGACAATCTTGATGGCCCGGTCCACCCCGGCACAAAAGCCGCGCGGGGCGGCAAGATAGAGAGTCAGCGTTGGTTTGGTCATGCGTCTTGCCCTGATCTGTCTGGGTCAGACCTAACCTTTGGGGCGCAGCCCGTCCAGTGCTTTGCGCGCCCCGGAAGGGGGCGCGCAACCGGATTCAGGGGTCGTGCTGCCGCAGCCCGGGCTAACCTGCCACGCATTCGGCAATGGCATTCGCCATGTTCCGCATCAGCGTGGCATAAAGATCTGGCCCCGGCTCCAGCATGGCCCCTGCGGGGTCAAGTTCGGCCCCGACGCGGACGCCTGTGCCTTCGACAACCACATCCACATAGCGCGAGGAATGGTTGACCTCGGGGAAGATACAGGCCGCGCCCGCCTCTTGCAGTTGCGTGCGCAACTCCGCCAGACGCTGTGCGCCGGGGGCGGCAGCATCGCCGAGCGCGATCGTCCCTGCAATGTTCAGCCCGAATTGCTGCGCCAGATAGCCATAAGCGTCATGAAAGACGATCAGGGGCGCGTCGCCGACCGGGGCGAGGATTGCGGCAACCTCGTCCTGCAAGGCTGCAACCTCGTCGCGCGCGGCGCTTGCATTGGCGCGGTAAGTCTCGGCATTGGCCGGGTCATGCGCCCCCAGTTCTGCGGCGATCAGGTCAAGCCAGACCTGCACATTGGCGGTATTCATCCAGGCATGCGGGTCGGTTCCGTCATGGCTGTGGTCATGGTCGTGATCCTCATGCGCGTGGCCGTGGTCGTCATGGCCGTGATCATCGTGCGCGTGGCCGTGATCGTCGTGGCCGTGGTCATCGTGCGCATGCCCATGATCGTCGTGGCCGTGGTCATCATGCGCATGCCCATGATCGTCGTGGCCGTGGTCATCGTGCGCATGCCCGTGATCGTCGTGGCCGTGGTCATCGTGCGCATGCCCATGATCGTCG
>SLQN01000258.1 GCA_007131465.1 Paracoccaceae bacterium | reverse complement strand
CAGCACCGCCAGCGCCGCGTCCAACTCGCCCGCCCGCAGCCGCGCCCGTGCGCAGCCCGCAGCGGCCTTGCGCGACAGATCGACCAGATGCAGCACTTCGCGCGGCAGCACATTGCCGATGCCGGTGATCGCGCCGCGGGCGCCGTAATTGACGAAGCCCTCGACCACCATCGTGTCGACCCCCACCATCAGCGTGACCCCGTCATCCTGACTGGTGATGAATTCCGACGCATAGCGCAGGCTGTCGCGCCCGCCGAACTCCTTGAAACCAACCAGATTGGGGTGCTCGGCGCGCAGGGCAAAGAACAGATCCGCCCCTGTGGAATAGCCATAATAGGGGCTGTTATAGATCACGGCGGGTATCTCGGGCGCGGCCGCGAGGATCGCCTTGAAATGATGGCGCTGCGCCTCGACCGAGGTGCCGCGCGACAGCACGCGCGGGATCACCATCAGCGCCTGCGCGCCCACCTGGGCGGCATGGGCCGCATGGGCGACCGCGCTTGCGGTATTGACCGCCCCCGTGCCCACCATCACCGGAACGCCTGCCGCAACCAGTTGCGCCACCCCCTCCATCCGGTCCGCATCGCCGAGCAGCGGCCAGTCGCCCATCGAGCCACAATAGACCACGCCCGACATGCCCGCCTCCACCAGGGCCTGACCCTTGCGCACCAAGGCGCCATGGTCGGGGCTGTGATCGGGTTTGCAAGGCGTCATGAGGGCGGGGATGCATCCATCCAGAAGGGCCGTGTTCATGTCAAATTCGCTTTCCTGACGGTTCGGGACAGCCCTGTTTCGCATGATTTAATATTGGATACAATATGCAATATCCTGCCCTTCCCCTCGCGCCGGGACCCGTATAAAAGGGCGACAGGGAGCAGGGCGCAATGAAACTCCAGGCATATGACATCTCGAAAACAGCATCGGCAGCGACGATCATATTCGACGCGCTGCGCCATGCAATCATCACCGGCGATCTGAAGCAGGGCGAGCATCTGCGGCAGGATGAACTGGCGCGCATCTTCAATGTCAGCCGCATTCCGGTGCGCGAGGCGCTGCTGAAACTCGAACAGCACGGGCTGATCCGGACCCAGCGTTACAAGGGCGCCGTGGTCGCGGGGCTGTCGCTTGAGGAAGCCTCCGAGATCTTCGAGTTTCGCGCATTTCTGGAACCCGAAGTCATCCGCCGCGCGGTGCCGCGCATGTCGCGCAGCCTGCTCGACGCCGCCGAGGCCAATTGCGCCGCCTTTGCCACCGCCAGCGACCCGATGGACTGGGGCGATCTGAACCGCCGGTTTCACACCACCCTCTATCAGGCCAGCGGGCTGCCCTATCACATGGAAGTGCTCAGCAAGGCCATGGACCGCATCGACCCCTATCTGCGCGCGCAACTCCTGCTCAGCGACGGCATGGAGCGCGCCAATCGCGAGCACCTGGCCATCGTCGAGGCCTGCAAGGCCAATGATGCCAACCGCGCCGCAGACCGCACCAGACAACACATCCTCGACGCCAGAAACTCCCTCGTCCAGCACTGGAAAGACTAACACCAAACGCGCGTCCGGACCGGGTCACAGGCCCGGACGCGCTTGGCAGGCGCGCAATCCCCGGTCAGCGGGGTATATCACCAACATGGCCGATCACCGGGCTTGCAGGCCGGTTGGTTGCATCGCCAGGCGCGCAGGACCAGTCAGCTATTCGGCGGCACGAAGTGGCATCTGCGGGGGCAGCGGGTCATTCAGTTGCAAAGGAAGTTGTTTCTGAGCGGGTTCGGTGGGGATGTCCCAGATCAGTTCCGCCTCGCGGATGGCGGAAAGTTTCCGTTCAAGCGCGCGGTCGCGGCGGGCGGCGGAATCGCGCGGCGACAGCATCCAGCGCAGCCGCAGCGCCCCGCGATAGGCCCCTTTCTCGATCCAGACACGCAGCGCCAGCAAGGAGGGCGTAACCAGCAGCGTCAGCAGCGTGGCAATGCCCAGTCCGAACACCACTGCCGTGGCGAGTTGCTTCCACCACAAGGCCGTGGGGCTGTCGAGCGAATAGCCGCCATTCACGAAATCCAGCGACAGACCCAGCATCATCGGCGTCAGACCGGCCATGGTGGTGATGGTTGTCATCAGCACGGGCCGGATGCGGGCCTCGACCGTGCGGATGATGGCTTCGATCCGCGGCATGATGCGGGCATAGTTCTGATAGGTGTCGATCAGGACAATGTTGTTGTTCACCACAATCCCGGCCAGCGCCACGATTCCCGTGCCCGTCATGATGACCGAGAAGGTCTGATCCATCACGATCATGCCGATCAGCACCCCCGCCGAGGACAGAACCACTGCGAGCAACACCAGCACGGCATTGTAGAAGCTGTTGAACTGCGTCAGCAGGATCACGAACATCAGCCCGAGTGCAGCGGAAAAGGCCACTGTCAGGAATTGCGTGCTTTCTTCCTGATCCTGTTGTTCGCCGGTCCATTCCCAATCGACCCCGGCAGGCAGCACATCGCCCGAGGACAGCCAGTCGGTCAGCGTATCAATGCGTTCGGTGGCTGTGATCGGGACCTGCCGCCAGCCATTGCGCTCGATCTCGGCCAGATTCTCGCGCACACGGTTATAGCCTTGCGAGCCGGTTTCATGTTCGCGCGGGACCAGATCGGCGCGGGTGGCGACGCGGATCGTGTTGCCCTCGCGGTCTACGAGGCGGATCAGGCCCGAACGCACATCTGCCTTGACGTCGAAAAAGCGTTGCTGGTTCACGCGGTCGATCTGGCCGCGCGAGCGCACGGTTTCGGATGTGATGAAATTCGACAGGGGCACCAGCCCGAAATTGGTCTGCACGCGCAAGGTTTCCAATGTCGAGAGCAGGCGGTCCGTTTCCGGCAGGCGCACGCGGATGTCGATTTCTTCCTCGGACGTCTCGACTCGCATGGTGTCCAGCAGCAGTCCGCGTGTCACCAACTGGACCATGCCGCCAATCGTGGCGACATCGGCCCCGAAGCGGCCAGCCATTTCGGTATCGACATTGATCTGCCAGTCGATGCCGGGCACAGGGCGCGAATCTTCCAGATCGAACAGGCCCGCGGTTTCGCCAAAGCGGGCGCGCACGATCTCGACGGCCTCTTCCAGCGCACCAAACTCCTGCCCGGTCAGGCGCAGGTGAACGGGTTTCGCACCTGCCGGACCGCCAGAGGAGATAAGAAACTCGGTCTGGATGCCGGGAAT
>SLQN01000049.1 GCA_007131465.1 Paracoccaceae bacterium | reverse complement strand
GTCGGGCTGTCGGTAAGGGCTCATTGCCGTGACCGGATCGGGGGCAAGAAATACTGTGAACAAAAACCGTTCCAGCCGGTCAAAACGGCGCAGCCCAGTCAGGGCGCGTTGCAGGTGGACCATCGGCAGATGCGGGAAAACCGCGAAGGCGATCGCATGGGTGATCGTGGTCGGTATGCCGGGAAATGCGAAGCTCGCATCCTCGATCAGCCGGGCGGGGTCCAGCCGCGCCGGGTCTTCCAGTTCGGTGCGATACCCCGCCAGCAATATCTCGCGCGAGGCATCCGTGGCCCAGTAGTGACCGGGTTCCAGATAGGGAACGGCCTTGCAGCCCAGCCGCAGCGCACCGGCACCGATATCCAGAAGATGATGACGCGGCAAGAGGCCCGCCGCGCGCAGGATCGACATCTGGATGCGTCCGGTCTCCTCCCACCGTCCACCGACGATAGCGCGATGCCGGCCGGCAGAGATAGCCGTGTCGTAGAAGCCTGCGGTTTCATAAGGGCTGGCGGACAAGGTCTGAACTCTTTGAGGGAACTGGCGAGATGCGACGCAGGCCTGCCTTGTGCCCTGTCGCGCAGGCAAGTCAAGGCATTTGAGGGGCGCGGTATCGTCGGGGGGGGCTGCGGGGGGGGGGGCGGCTGCCACGCTGGACACGCTCTCATCGTGATGGGCGGACTTTTGCTTTGAGTGTTGGTTCTCGTGGTGTTCAACGGTCCGTGTGCCTGAACCGATCTTCATAGCGCTGCCGCAACGCGGCTTTCTGCACCTTGCCCATCGTGTTGCGCGGAAGCTCGCGCAGCAGGATATAGGCTTTGGGTTGCTTGTAGCGCGCCAGCCTGTCGCGCAGCGCCTCCTCTATCCGCGCGATATCAGGAGAGGCCCCGTTCGCCACCAGCACCGCAACCACGGCTTCGCCGAAATCCGGGTGCGGCAGGCCGATCACGGCACTTTCCAGCACATCGGGCATGTCATCGAGCACCAGTTCCACTTCCTTGGGATAGACGTTATAGCCGCCCGAGATGATCAGATCCCTGGCGCGGCCGACGATGTTGACATAACCCTGATCGTCGATCAGCCCCAGATCACCCGTCATGAAAAACCCGTCCGCGCGGAACTCGGCTGCGGTTTTCTCAGGCATGTTCCAGTAGCCTTTGAACACATTCGGCCCGCGCACTTCGATCATCCCGGTTTCCCCCTGCGGCAGTTCTGCCCCTGTATCGGGGTCGGCTATGCGCAATTCCACCCCCGGCAGCGGTTTGCCCACAGTCCCGGCACGCCGCGCGCCATCATAAGGGTTCGATGTCAGCATGTTGGTTTCCGTCATGCCATAGCGTTCCAGAATTGCATGGCCCGTGCGCGCAGACCAGGCCAGATGGGTTTCCGACAGAAGCGGGGCGGACCCGGACACGAACAGGCGCATGTGGCCCACGCTCTCGCGGCTCAGGCGCGGGTCGTCCAGAAGGCGGGTGTAGAAGGTCGGAACACCCATCATCGTCGTCGCTTGCGGCATAAAGGTGAATATCTGGTCAGGGTCGAATATCGGCAGAAAGATCATGCTGGCGCGCGCCAGCAGCACCACATTGCTGGCCACGAACAGACCATGCGTGTGAAAGATCGGCAGGGCGTGCAACAGCACGTCGCGCGATGTGAAATGCCACAGTTCCACCAGTGCCTGCGCATTTGACAGAAGGTTGCGCTGGGTCAGCATCGCCCCCTTGGATCGTCCGGTTGTCCCAGAGGTGTAAAGCAGGGCGGTCAGATCATCTGCGCTGCGTGGCACTGCTGCAAACCTGTCGGAACACCCCGCGGCGATGGCATCAAAACTGCCGCCTTCACCCAGTGTCTCCAGGCGCACGCCGGTTTTTTCGGTCAGTGGTGCAAGCGCGCCTGCACGCGACGGGTCCACCAGCAAAAGCGTCGCGCCGCAATCCGTGACGAAATATTCCAGTTCCTGTGCCGTGTAGGCGGTGTTGAGCGGCAGGAACACCGCCCCGGCCATCACCGCCGCCCCGTAGAGGGCGAGGATCCGGGGGCTTTTCGCTGCCTGAACTACCACCCGCGCACCAGTGTCGACGCCCGCGGCGCCAAGGGCATTGGCATAGCGCGCAACACTGCGATGAAACGCATCCCCGCTGAGCGTTGCCCCATCCGGTAAATACAGAAATGGAAGATCAGAACCCGAAAGAGGCGCAAAGAGCGCGTCGTAGACGGGGTTTTCCATGAAACAAGACTCCTTCTTGTGCGCGATTTTCGCCGCCATGCCGGTCACTCTGCCCTGATGCGCCCAGTTGGCGCACACTTCGGATGCTGGCGATCTCTTGGCGGTGTGTATAGCTTTCTTTGTTCGACCCGACGAGTTCAAGGTCATAGCGGTGACCGTGGGCAGAGAAAACCCGGCGATCAGCAGGAAGACATTCACCGCGCCCAGCAGAACACTCCAGTTCATAGCGAGGTTCGGTATCACATCACAATGGCCCGCATGATGAACAGCGATGACAGAATGTAGCTGAACTTGCACGCTGCCGCGATGGTTGACAATTCATCTGCTCAAGAACCCCGTTGCGAGGGTCATTTCGGAATCTCGTCCCGTCCGGCCTGCTTGAAGTCCGGCCTGCTTGAAGTCGGGCCTGCTTGAAGTCGGGCCTGCTTGAAGTCGGGCCTGCCTGAACTCGTGCCGCATCGCGGTGCCTTCGTGCGCAATTTGCGCAAGGTGCTTCCTTCCATCTTTGTGAAAGGATGCCCGGTGAACCGGGGCTTGCACTCAGGAAATCGATTTTGCGACAGATGCGCGCCACCCGTTTCGGGTGACGCAGCCTTGATATCTGGAAACCGCTTGATCAACTGGCGCGATCAGGTGATCCTGTGCCCAGGGGACATGTCATTCGGGGGTGTCGGCAAGAGCGAGCAGGCGTGAAGGTGTTTGTAAGTGCAGAACCAGAGGCAGTGGCTTCCGGATCGCAAGCCGACGTTTTCGCATGTCTTGGAGTCATTGCCGGGGTTCTCGTGCTTGGCGCGGCGACTCTGCCACACCTGCCGCCGGTCCTTGCTCTGATCCTGTGGCTTGCGCTGGGGCTGGTGGCCGGCCTGCCGCTGGCGGCCAACGCCGCCGTGGCGCGCGGTCATGCGCTGAAGACAAAGAACCCGGCGAACCCGTTCCACTGGCTGTTGCGTGGCGGGGTGTTGCGGGTCCTGCTGTGCGGGGCGC
>SLQN01000464.1 GCA_007131465.1 Paracoccaceae bacterium | reverse complement strand
GGCCGAAGCTGGACGTGTTTACCCGCGTCATCCGGCTCGAGGGAGCGTTGAGTGCGGATCAGCGCGCAACGCTTCTGGCGATAGCCGATAAATGCCCGGTCCACAGGACACTGCATGGGCAGGCCGTAATTCACACCAGTCTGGCCGACGGCGCGTGAAACTGCGCGGCGCGGGGCACCGCCTCGCGCCACTGTTTCAAAATCACATCAGCCCTGCCGACTGACCTATGCGCGTTATCTCAGCGAAATACTCTTCGACCCGCCGCGCCATCATTGGCCCACGCAACTCGGCACTGGCTGCGCGCACAGCGTCAAGATTGCCGGTGAAATCGCCCACAAGCACATAACCGATCATACCCATGGCCGCATGCGGACGGCAGAAATAGCCGTATGTGCCCTCTGTATCGAAGGTAAACTCGATCTCCTCGCCGATCTCACCCCCGAAGGGTGCGGCACCTTCAGGCAGCATCTCGTCATAGCTCTGCACATTGTGGCCCCTATCCGCGTGGTCAAATCGTACGGTTTCGCCTAGCGTGACATGCAGAACAGCTGGCGCAAAGGCCATCTGCACACCATCTGGCGCGCGGTTATGCGCAGTAACTGTCTGACTCGCTGCCTGAGCCGTAAGGCCCGTGGGGCGCATGGCCAGCGCAGCTGCCCCCAGGCCAAGAAGCGCGAGACTGTTCCGCCGTGACAGGGACGGGGCTGATCGCAGGGCGTGGGCGTGTGTCAACGGTGGTTTCATCGCGCTACTCCATATCTGACCACAATGATATTCGGCACGCGACGGGTTTTGGTTACAGGGTCAGACCCATTTGACAGAAAATTCGACTTCTTTGGCAACCTGTATCGGCTCCACCCTGAGCGTCATGCAGGCGTTGACCGGACGCGATATAGCGGGGGCAAAGTCAGGTTGTGTCGCTGCGGTCAGTCCGCTGTGGCGCGCACTGTAATCGCTGCGAAACGCGCGTCATGCTCTGCTGCAAGCCCAGCCAAAGCCTTACTCCCCTCGTCGGCATAGGGCGCGAAGACGAAGCTGGGTTCCTTCCATCTGAGCGTGGCACTGCCATCGGGGTCTTCGGTTACGACGCCCATCCCTTCATCGGGGGACCGCATTCGCCATTGTGCTTGAAGCAATGGCGCACAAATGGCTCGTTTTCCGCGCTTTATGTCGAGCCCCGCTTGGCCCCGACCTTGCAAGCCGGCGATGTGATCATTCTCGACAACCTGTCATCCCACGAAAGCCCCAAGGGCGCCGATGCCATGCGGTCGGTCGGTGCATGGTTTCTCTTCCTGCCGCCCTGCAGCCCGGATCTGAACCCCGTTGAAATGGCCTTTTCCAAGCTCAGGGCGTTGATCCGGCGGGCCGCCACACGGACAAGCGATGATCTTTGGAGGGGCGTTGGCAATGTCTGCGATCTCTTCACTGAGGACGAGTGCAACAACTTCTTCAAGGCCGCGGGCTATGAGATTCATCGAACGCAACCCGTTCTAGCAGCTTGATTCTGCACAGCTATCAGGAGCACACCAGCCATTTCCAAAGATTTGGGTGAATAAGGCGGGCTAACATGACTAGACGTCACCGCATGCAATTGAAGCCTATATGCCCTCTCACCAATCCGCCAGCGCGTGTTCGGCGGCGGTCCCCAGCCGCAACAAACGATCCTCGGCCATCGGGGGGGCCATGAGGGTGAGGCCGACCGAGGGCAGCCCCGTGGGCAATGTCAGCGCGCACAGGCCAAGCATGTTGGCGATGCGGGTGTTGCGCAGGGTCAGCAGGTTTTCGGTTGTGAAATAGGCGAGATCCTCGCGCAGGCGGCGGGCATTGGGCGGCAGGTTCGGCGCGGTCGGCAGAAGGGCCGCATCAAACCCCGCTGTCTGCGCCAGATAGGCGGTGCGGTGGCGCAACAGCGCGTCCCAGGCGGCGAGATAGTCGCTGGCCAGATGCTCGCGGCCAGAGCGGAAGCGCTCCAGGATCGGCGCGAACATGTCTTCGGGGCGGGCATCAACCAGATGGCGCCACTGGGCATAGCATTCGGGCGTATAGATGATCGCCGAGAGCGCCAGCGCGTCCTCGACCGGGGCGAGTTTTGCGCGGCTGATCTGCGCGCCCGCCTGTGCCAGCCGGTCCACGGCCTCTTCGAACCCATGTTGCGGGACATCGCGGATGCCGTCGAACGGCGCACCGTCCAGCACCAGCAGACGACAGCCCGACAGGCTTGCGCCGCGCAGGTCGGGGGCTGGACGGGCTTCCATCGCGGCCAGCACCTGCGCACAATCCTCGACGCTGCGCGCCAGCGGGCCGACAGTATCGAATTTCGGGGCAAGCGGCACGACGCCAGCGAGCGACAGGCGCCCGGCGGTAGTCTTCAGCCCCACCAGATCATTCCAGGCCGCCGGGATGCGGACCGACCCGCCCGTATCCGACCCGATAGCCACCGCCGCCAGCCCAAAAGCCACCGAGGCCGCCGCGCCGGAGGACGATCCGCCCGGAACTGCCTCCGGGTCATTGATGCAGGGCGGCGTCGCTGTGACCGGGTTGAGGCCAAGCCCGGAATAGGCGAATTCGGTCATTTGCGTTTTGCCAAGGCAGACTGTGCCCGCCTGCGTCATGGCGGTCAGCACTGCGGCATCAGTATCGGGCACGCGGCCCTGCAACAGCGCCGTGCCGGCCTCGGTCGCGGTTCCGGCGGTGTCGAACAGGTCTTTCCACGACACCGGCACACCATCGAGCGGCCCGCGCGAGAGCCCGGCCCGCGCGCGACCCCGCGCGGCCATCGCCTCGTCCATCGCGCGGGCGCGGGTGCGGCGTGCGAAGATGCGCGTGCCGTCGGGATGGGCCGCGATGGCATCGAGGTAGCATTCGGTCAGTTCGACCGGGCAGAGGGTGCCATTGCGGATCGCGCGCCCCATGTCGCTGGCCGAGGCACGGGTCCAGGTGTCAAAGTTCATGATCTTTCGCCTTGCGCTATTTGCCGAAGCTGCGCGGGGCTGTCTGCACCCCGCACCCTCCGAGGATATTTGTGCCAAGATCAAATGGAAAGACAGGATTGCCGCTTTGCCGCATGGACTTTCGCCGCGTGGCTGGCCATATCTGGGTCATGGAACGTGATGCAGATATCGTGATCGTGGGCGGCGGGCTGAATGGTCCGGCGCTGGCCCTGGCGCTGGCGCAGGGGGGGGTGCAGGTCGTGGTGGTCGATGCCGCGACGCGC
>SLQN01000305.1 GCA_007131465.1 Paracoccaceae bacterium | reverse complement strand
TGACGGCTGACGGGATGTCGCTGTTCGCTTCGGGCAGTCTGGAACGCACGCGCAGCATCACCGGCCCCCAACAGACCTCGCGCAGCAGCAATTTCGAACTGGGCGTCAGCGTGCCGATTGTGGTGAGTGCAGAAAATCAGCTTGTGGTTCGCGGGTCCATCCAGCGCTTTCAGGAACGCCGCCATACTGAAGGTGTGCCGACGACAGACCAGCGCGGAACCGGTTTTGCGCTGGGGACAACCGCGACCCGCTTCTTTGATGGCGGTGCGCTGAGTTATGATCAGAGCCTGCGCCATATCCGCTGGACGGATGGGCTGTTTCAGGGAGGACGCACCACGATTCTTGCAGGCGAAGGCAGCGCGCTGTTCGCGCTTGGCCCGGATTGGCAGCTTCTGGGGCGTCTGGGCTGGCAGACTGTCATCGGGTCGAACAACCCTGCAGCGTTCCGTTCGACGCTCAGCAGCCCGTCGCGGGTGCGCGGCTATGACAATGCCGTCAGCGCAGGGGACGCCTTCTATTTCGGTTCGGTTCAGGTTCAGCGGTCCACGCCTTGGCATTTGTCAGAAGGGGGAGAGCTGTCGCTGTTCCCCTTCGCCTTTGTCGATATGGGCCGCGCCTATGACCGCGCGGGCGGGACATGGACCGCGCAGGATACGTTGCTGTCCATCGGGGTCGGGTCGGCTATCCAGTTGGGCCAGCGCAGCTTTGGCGAGATCGTGCTGGCCATGCCGCTGCGCAACGCCAACGGCTTTGCCGCGCGCGGACATGTGCGCGCGGATTTGCGGCTGGGCATCCGGTTCTGACCTTGCCCTGAAGGCTTGACACAGCGAAGAAGTTCATCAAGCCTTTGGCCGTGCCATGTCGCCCGCGCGCGATATTTCGCCATCCTTTCCGCAGATTGAAGGCAAAACCATGACCAAACAATTGATGCTTTACAGCCGCGTCGTGCCGATCTCTCAGGATCGCCATGCCGAGACTTCGGTGCAGACGGGCAAGGACTGGCGCTTTGCCGCCGATCTGCACACGGCCCCTGTTCTGGTGGCAGAGATCGAACCGGCCAGCGCCGAAATGCCGATCGTCTTTGCCGGGGAGGGCGATGCCATAGCGCCTGTGGCGCTTCTGGCTGTGCGCGCGGGGGAAAACGCCTTTGTCAGTGCCGAAGGCAAATGGACAGGCAGCTACATCCCGGCGTTCTTCCGCCGCTATCCGTTTGTCTTTGCCGAAACCGGAGCTGACAAGCAAACCCTGACGCTGTGCATCGACGAAGACCATGCCGGGGTGAATACCGAAGGGCGCGGCGAACGGCTGTTCGACAGCACTGGCGAGCGCACGCAATACCTGAGCAACATGCTGAAATTCGTCACCGATTTCGAAACACAGCACAGCCTGACACGCGAATTCTGCAAACGGCTGGTGGCGCTGAAACTTCTGGAACCGGCCGTGGCCACAGTGACATTGCCTGACAAGCAGACCCTCACCGTGACCGGCTTTCACCGCGTCAATCGCGACAAACTGCGCGAGCTGGATGACACGACAGTGGTTGAGTTGTTCCGCAATGACATGCTGGGGCTTATCCATACGCATCTGGCGTCCCTGGCGCATCTGGCGACGCTGGCCAACAAGGCCGGCCCCGCTTCCGAAACGCCGACACCGCCCGCGCCCGAGCTCGAGGCCGAGGATGCTACCCCGGAAACAACGCACTGAAACCTGGCCTGCCGGGCAGCGCCGCCCGAGCCTTTTGTTGGGCGGCGCGTCGGATCAAACCCACCGCGACTGACCTGAAATCACCTGTCGGCCGGATACACCATTTGGGGTATCCGGCCTGTTTTTTTTACCCCTCCCTGATAAAAATCCCTTGTTTTTCGCGTGGCATACGGCGTTTCGCGCAACCAAAGTGCTTTGCCCGACCCGGTTCCGCCCTCTACGGTGAAGGAAAGATTTATGGCGAATGCCCGTTGGTCAAAAGTTTTTGACAAGATTCAGGGCCATTTCGGTATCGGCACAGGCCTTATATTTGGAAAGGCACATATATGTTGCGAAAGTCTTGCCTCATCACAGTGGCATTGGGCGCGTTTGCGGTAGATCCGGGTGCGTCAGCACAGGCCCAGACTGTCCGGGTCGAAAATGGCGCGCGTTTCGGCAGTTGGACCGTGTCGTGCGAGGCTGTGGCAGTCAATGAAACGCTGTGCGTGCTGTCCCAGCGGCTGGTGCGGTCGGATACCGGGGCTGCATTGGCGGAACTGATCGCCTTCAACGCCGATGATGCACCGGGCGCTTGGCTTGTCGCGCGCGTGCCCAACGGGGTGTTCTTTCCCTCGGGCTTTGTCATGGCGCAGCAGGATAGCGACACCCAGTTCGATCTGGAATGGCAGGCCTGTTCCCCCGATATGTGCGAGGCGCTGATCGCCCTTGATGGCGATGTTCTGGACCAGATGGCAAGCAGCGATGACTGGGCCGCAGGCTATCGCCCCGATATGGCCAGCGATTCGGTGGTGTTCCGCATCGGGCTGGACGGGCTGGAAACAGGGCTTGCCGCATTGGCCGATGTGCTGGGCCAGCCCGGGCCGCGTGGCGGCACTGACAGCGGGGATGCGCCCGAATGACACGCCGGCTGCGCCATCCGCTGATCTTGCCACAGCTTGACCGACGGGGACGTAGCCCGCGCAATTCGGTTGCCGCACTTGCGCTGATAGTCAGCGGGGTGCTGCTGCCCTCTGGTCAGGCGACGGCCCAGATCGTGGCCGATGGCAATACCGACACCACTGTCGGCCACGGCGCGGGCGGGGTGACGAATATCACGACCGGCACGATTTCCGGCAATCATGGCGTCAACACATTCTCCAGCTTCTCGACCCCCACCGGGTCTGTCACCAATATCCATGTGCCGAACGGGGCAACCGGCACAGTCAACATCGTCAATGGCCCGCGCAGCGTGATTGGCGGGGCGGTGAATTCCGTCCGCAATGGCAGCATCGGCGGCGATCTGCATTTTGCCAACCCTGCGGGCATTGTAGTCGGTCCCGATGGCGGGTTCCACGGCGGCAGCGTGTCCTTGTCCACCCCGTCACAGGATTTCGTCCGCCAGATGATCCAGCCCGGTGGCGGGGTCAGCGCGGGCCATGTGCAGCAGCTTGTCGGCGGCCATGCTCCGCTGGCGCAGGGTGACATCATTATCAACGGTCAGGTGCGCGGCCAGTCAGGCGTCAGCCTGCGCGC
>SLQN01000273.1 GCA_007131465.1 Paracoccaceae bacterium | reverse complement strand
CTGCGGGTCTGGTCGATATCCTCGATGCGCAGCAGAAACCGGCCCGCCCCTGCCCGCGTCCGCGCAATCAGTGCGGCATAGGCGTGGCCCAGATGCAACGGGCCTGTGGGCGATGGCGCAAACCGGGTGACGCGCGCCTCAGGCGGCATCGCGTCCCTCGGCGCGCAGCCAGTCGCTGAAGGCGGCTTTCGCGCGGTCGGTATAGGCCTTGTAGCGGTCGCGTCGACCACGCCGCCCACCCCGCGCCTCGATCGGGGGGAACAGACCGAAATTGACGTTCATCGGCTGAAAGGTCTTTGCCTCGGCCCCTCCGGTAATGTGATGCACCAACGCGCCCATCGCGGTTTCGCGCGGTGGAGCCGCGACCGGATGGCCAAGAATTTCCGCTGCCGCCATCCGCCCGGCCAGAAGCCCCATTGCCGCCGATTCCACATAGCCCTCGACACCCGTGATCTGCCCGGCAAAGCGGATATGCGGCCGCGATCGCAGGCGCAGGCGGTCATCCAGAAGCGTCGGCGAATTCAGGAATGTATTGCGATGAATCCCGCCAAGGCGCGCGAAGGATGCATTTTCCAGCCCTGGAATCATCTTGAAAACAGAGGCTTGCGCGCCATACTTCATCTTTGTCTGAAAGCCCACGATATTGTAAAGCGTGCCCAGCGCGTTGTCGCGGCGCAACTGCACGACCGCATGGGCCTTGACGTCAGGTGCATGGGGGTTTGTCAACCCGACAGGCTTCATCGGCCCGTGGCGCAGCGTTTCGCGCCCGCGCTCGGCCATAACTTCGATCGGCAGGCAGCCATCGAAATAGCCCGCTGTCTCGCCCTCATGAAAAACGGTCTTGTCGGCGGCAAGAAGCGCGTCGATGAAAGCCTCGTATTGCTCTCGGGTCATCGGGCAGTTCAGATAGGCCGTGCGCTCGGCCTCGGTCTCGCCCTTGTCATAGCGCGACTGGAACCACGCCTTCGACATATCGACCGACTCGAAATACACAATTGGTGCGATGGCATCGAAAAAGGCCAGCGCATCGATCCCGGTCTCACGCGCGATGGCCTGCCCAAGGGCATCCGATGTCAGTGGGCCTGTGGCGATGATCCAGTTGCCCTGATCGGGCAAGGCGCGGATTTCATCGCGCGACAACCGGATCTTCGGATGCGCGAGCAAGCGTTCGGTCACGCCTTGCGCAAAGGCGTCGCGGTCCACGGCCAGCGCCCCGCCAGCAGGCAACGCATGGGCATCGGCCATCTGCATGATCAACCCGCCCGCAGCGCGCATTTCCCAATGCAGCAACCCGACCGCGTTCTGTTCATCGTCGTCCGAGCGGAAGGAATTGGAGCACACCATCTCGGCCAGATGTTCTGTCTGGTGCGCGAATGTGCCTGTCTTCGGGCGCATTTCATGCAGCACGACCTCGACGCCCATATTGGCCGCCTGCCACGCGGCCTCGGACCCGGCCATGCCGCCACCAACGATGTGAACTGTCTGTGTCATGCTGTACCCTGCGTTTTGTCTTCAGATAGCCGGTGTGCCGGGCTTTGGCAAATCTGCCGGCAGAAAAAACCGCCGCACATGCGGGCAGCATGGCGGCGGCAGTCAGGGTCAGGCGGTCAAGGCAGAGTGAGCAGGTGCTCTGACCCACAGGCAAACGAGAACGCGGGCACTCGGAAATTCAGGCGAACAGCGGCAAATGGAGCATGGCAAAAATCACGACACCCAGCGCGAGCGCGCCAGCAAGGTCTTTCCAGAACAGAATCTTTTCGTGGTTCATACCATCCTCCATCTCAGCTGTTGCCACAATGTTCTCATATGTTCCCGGTTCAGTCAAGAACATTATTAGAACATTAACCAACAGAGAGGTATCTGATCGCCTTGTCCTGTTCCATCAACCACAGCAGCACGCGCGCCGCCTGCCCGCGCGGCGTGTCCAGTGTCGGGTCGTCATGCAGCAATCTGCGGGCATCGCGTTGTGCAACGGCCATCAAAGCCGCCTGCCGTTCCAGATCGGCCACGCGAAAGCGCGGCAGGCCAGATTGCGCCGTGCCAATCAGATCGCCCGCCCCGCGAATGGCCATGTCCTCTTCGGCGATGCGAAACCCGTCTTCGGTATCGCGCAGCAGTTTCAGGCGGCGCGCGGCCGTTTCACCGAGTGGTGCTTCATACAGCAAAAGGCAGGTCGAGGCCGCAGCCCCGCGCCCGACCCGGCCCCGCAACTGGTGCAACTGCGCCAGCCCGAAACTCTCGGCACGCTCGATCACCATGATCGAGGCATTGGGCACATTCACCCCGACCTCGATGACCGTTGTGGCAACAAGCAGTTTGGTCTGACCTGCGACAAATTGCGCCATCGCGGCGTCCTTCTGCGCAGGCGGAAGCTGGCCATGCACCAACCCGACCACAGCATCGCCAAGCACGGCCCGCAACCGCTCGAACCGCGCCTCGGCGGCAGTCAGACTGCTGAGTTCGGATTCCTCGACCAGCGGGCAGACCCAATAGGCCTGCCGGCCCTCGGCAATCGCATCGCGCAGATGAGCCACCACTTCGTCCATGCGTGCAGTCGAGACAAGCGCCGTCTGCACTGGTTGGCGCCCAGGCGGCTTTTCATCAAGGACAGAGACCTCCATATCACCATATTGCGCCAGCGCGAGTGACCGCGGAATCGGCGTCGCTGTCATCACCAGCACATCCGCCCCGGCCCCCTTGGCCGAAAGCGCCGCGCGCTGTGCCACGCCAAAGCGATGCTGTTCGTCCACCACCGCGAGGCGCAGATCGGAAAATTCCACCCCGGCCTGAAAGACTGCATGCGTGCCGATAACGATCTGAATGCGCCCCGAGGCCAGATCTGCCAGTTTGCGCGTGCGCTCAGGCCCCTTGTCGCGCCCGGTCAGCAGCGCCAGCGTGACCCCTGCCGCCTGCGCAAGCGGGGTCAGGCTTTCCAGATGCTGACGCGCCAGTATTTCGGTCGGGGCCATCATCACCCCCTGCCCTCCGGCCTCGACCGCGATCAGCAGCGCCATCAGCGCGACCAGTGTCTTGCCCGCGCCGACATCGCCCTGCAACAGCCGGTTCATACGGGTTGGCGCGGCCATATCTGCCGTGATCTCGGCAATGGCGCGGCGTTGGGCGCCGGTTGGCGCATAGTCAAGCGCACCCAGCACCCTGCCCTGCAACACGCCCGTTCCCGGACTCGCCCTGCCGGGCTTGCGACGCTGGCGCGCGCG
>SLQN01000296.1 GCA_007131465.1 Paracoccaceae bacterium | reverse complement strand
TCGGCATAAAGCCGCACAAGCTGCGCAAGCTGGCCTTCGCCGGGGCAGGACGGGATCGAGGCGATGGCCCCGCCCAGAATGTCCTGCAACCGCTTGATCGCGCCTTGCACGCCATATTCCTCGACCGCCGAGGGGCGCTTGTTCAACGCGTCCTGCCCGGCAGGCTTGCCCAGCGCGGCCTCGTCATAAAGCGCATCGCGCAGGTCGTCTGCGACCTGAAACGCCTCGCCGATGCGCGCGCCCAGTTCGACCCAGGGCTCGGGCTCATGGCCTGCGGCCTGCGCGCCCATCTGGGTGGCGGCCACGAACAGCGCCGCGGTCTTGGACCTGTGATAGGCCCCCAGATCGACTTTGGCCTCGCTTTCCCAGCCCTGCCCGGCACAGATGCCATGCGGCATGCCGGTATGGCGCGCGAGCAGGCGGGTCAACCGCAGGGCACGGGCGGCATCGTCATCGGCCACCCCGGCCAGCAAATCAAACGCCGCAATGATCAGACTGTCGCCGGTCAGCACCGCCAGCGGTTCGGAATAGGCCAGATGCACCGTCGGCTTTCCACGCCGGAAATCGGCATTGTCGAAGGCAGGCAGATCATCATGCACCAGACTTGCGCAATGGATCAACTCCAGCGCCGTGGCGGCACGGTTGGAGAGGTCGGGCCGGTCATCGCCGCAGGCCTTGGCGACCGACAGGCAGATGGTCGGACGGATGCGTGCCCCGCCTGGCGTGACCGCGTAATTCAGCGCCGCCGCCAGACGGCCCGGCACAGTGCCTGCAGTTTCGGTTGCACCCTGCGCCTGCGCGATGGCAGACATCATTGCCCGGTCGATACGTTTGCTCAGGTCCATGGCGCCCTCATCCTGCTGTTGTAATCAAATCTGGACATGCTAGTGTAAACTATACTGGACACATCACAACACAGAGTCAAGAATTCCTGACATGACAATGCAGAAAGACACAGTGCTGGTCATCGGGGCCGGAATGGGCGGACTGGCCGCCGCCATCCGGCTGGCCGCTGCCGGGCGCAACGTCACGCTGCTGGAGGCGCATGCCTGGCCCGGCGGCAAGATGCGCACCACGCCCAGCGCCGCAGGCCCGGTGGATGCCGGGCCGACTGTGCTGACGCTGCGTGATGTGCTGGACGATCTGTTCGCGGCCGCCGGGTCTGACACGCAGGCCCATGTCACCCTGACCCCGCTGCCTGTTCTGGCCCGGCATTTCTGGACCGATGGCACGCGGCTGGACCTCTTCGCCGACCCGCACCGCAATACCGAGGCGATCGGCATGGCCTTCGGCGCGAAAGCAGGCGCGGAGTTCGAACGCTTCGCCCAGGAGACCTGCGCCCTGTTCACGGCCTTTGACGCCCCGATCATGCGCAGCCCACGCCCGCAGGTGCTGGCAGCCGCGCGGGCCGCGCTGTCGCGCCCCGCGCTCCTGCCCTGGCTTGCGCCGGGCCGGACGCTGGAGGCGATGCTCAAGGCGCGGTTTTCCAACCCGCGCCTGCGCCAGCTTTTCGGGCGCTATGCCACCTATGTCGGCGGCAACCCTGCGCTTGCCCCGGCGGTGCTGGGGCTGATCTGGCAGGCCGAGGCTGCCGGCGTCTGGGCCGTGCGCGGCGGCATGGCCGCCCTTGCGCAGGCCCTGGCCGCGCTGTTCAGCGCGCTTGGCGGGACCTTGCGCCTCAACACACCCGTCGCGCGGATAACCAGTGCGGCGGGCACCGTGACCGGCGTCCAGCTTGTCACCGGCGAAACCATCCCCGCCGCGCAGGTCATCTTCAACGGTGATCCTGCGGCCCTGCCCTTCCTGCTGAACCAACCGCAGCGCGCCCCAGGGAAACGCCAGACCGAACCACGCAGCCTGTCGGCGCAGGTCTGGACCTTCGCCGCGCGGGTCCGGCCAGACGGGCTTGGCCCGCAGGCGCTGGCCTATCACACTGTGCTTTTTGCCGATGATCCCACGCAGGAATTCGGGCCGCTGGCGCAGGGGCTTTGCCCCGATGCGCCCACGATCTATGTCTGCGCACAAGACCGGATCGGGCCGCAGCCAGCGGGCCTTGAACGGTTCCAGTTCATCCTCAATGCGCCCCCTCTGCCGCGCGATCACAAGGACATGCCATGCCCCAGTTTCCCGCGCGACCGACTGGCCCGGTTCGGCCTGCATCTCACCCCGGAACCGGGGCAAGCGGCGCTGACACAGCCGCGGGATTTCGCGCGCCTGTTTCCGCGCAGCGCGGGGGCGCTTTATGGCCTGTCGCCGAACGGGATGATGGCCACATTCCAGCGGCCCACCACGCGGACCCGGCTCGCGGGCCTCTATCTGGCGGGGGGCGGGGTGCATCCGGGGGCGGGCGTGCCGATGGCGCTTCTGTCGGGCAAGCATGCAGCGCAAGCCGCCCTCAACGACCGGATTTCCGCACCCATGTCGCGCCCAACGGCTATGCCTGGTGGTATATCGACGGGATCAGCGATGACGGTGCGCGCGCCGTCTCGGTGATCGGGTTCATCGGGTCGGTCTTCTCGCCCTGGTATCGCTGGTCGGGGCGGCGCGACCCGCAAAACCATTGCTGCATCAATGTTGCGACCTATGGGCCGAAAGGGCGCTTCACCATGACGGATCGGGGCCGCCCCGCGCTGCGCCAGAGCGAGGATGTGCTCAAAGTCGGCCCCTCCTCGATCCGCTGGGACGGCGACAGGCTGGTGATCGAGGTCAACGAGATCGCCTCGCCCCCGCTGGTCAGCCGCGTGCGCGGCACGATCACGCTGCACCCCGAAGCGCTGTTCGGCCAGAGCCATGACCTGACCCCGGATGGCCGCCACCGCTGGCAGCCCTTCGCCCCCATCGCCCGGATCGAGGTGGCGCTGGAGCCGGGGCATAGATGGCAGGGACACGGCTATTTCGATGCGAATTTCGGCGAGGCCGCGCTGGAGGATGATTTCGACTACTGGACCTGGGGGCGGTTTCCGCATCGCGGGGGGGCTGCCTGTTTCTATGACGCCACATTGCGCGACGGGTCCCAGCAGGCAACGGCCCTGCAATTTCATCCCGATGGCCGGACCGAGACGATCACGGCCCCGCCGCAGACCCGATTCGCGCGCAGCCTCTGGGCGGTGCGGCGCGAAACGCGGGCCGATGCCGGGTTCCGGCCCCGGCAGGAACTGGCGATGCTGGATGCGCCCTTCTACACGCGCGCGGCTGTGCGCACCTCTATCGACGGGGCACAGACGGTGGGGGTGCAT
>SLQN01000288.1 GCA_007131465.1 Paracoccaceae bacterium | reverse complement strand
GCCCGCGATGACAAAGGCGCGATTGGGCCGCGCCACAATCATGGCGATCATCAGCACATCGGGCGGAATCGGAAAGACCGAACTCTCGATGAAGGCGACGAAGGCCAGCGCCCAGAGTGCGTTGCGGTGTCGCGCAAGCGACAAGGTCCAGTCGTAAAGCCCTCGGAGCACTGCGTTCATCCATTTCATTTTGGTAAAAAAATCGCGGCGTGCGAAGCAGAGCCCGAGGCAGGCCCGCGCGCGGACCTACGCCGCAGGCAGGGTCAGCCCGATCACCCCTAGCCCCCAGCGCACCAGATCATCCAGCACCGCGTCGGAGGCCATGTTGAACGCCTGCACGATATCCAGCGCCTCGGTCGAGGCGGCCGGAGACACCGCCTGAAAACTGCGCCGCGCCAGCACGCGAGCGTCAGATTCGCGCACGATCCGCGCCACCAACCGGATGCGGGTCACGGCGCTCTCTTCGTCAGCACCAAGCTCGGCCTGGAAATCCGTGATCTCGGAGATCAGCGCGATATCGCCTGCCCCCCCCAGCGGCCTGCGACCGACATAGGACAGCGCGCCCGTATCCTCGAAAGCGCGCAGGATCACGGTCTGGAACATCAGCGGCGCGTCATCCGACCAGCGCACACCGGGCAGATACAGTGATTGCACGAGGTTGGGCCGGATCAGGATGCGGTCCGTATCCAGTGCGCCCGATGTGGTCGGCGGCTCGATGCTCAGGCCCCGCGACAGCATGCGCCCGGCCTGCGGCAGGTCGGGCGCGCGCAATTCATAGGCGTCCAGCGGGGTTGCGGCATCGCTCAGCGCCGAGAGCGCCCCGCATCCCGAAAGCCCTGAAAGGGCAGTCATTCCCATCAGCATATCACGGCGGAAAAGGGTCATCTTCTGAACTCCGGTGACTGGCGGTTGAGGATGAATCGCGCGGGGTCGCGTTCGATCTGGCGCGTCAGTCCGTCAAGATTTGAGATAAGGCCACGCGTCTCGCGCGCCAGCAGGGTGATATTGGGCAGGCCGGATGTCGTGAACTCGCGCAGCGGCCCCGAACTGTCGCGCACCAGCCGGCCGATGTCATCAAACGCGCGCGCGGCGCTATCGGCTGTGCGCCGCAAATCGGCGGTGACTTCGGGGATGTCTTCGGACACGGCATCGACAGCCCGCCCGAGCCTTGCCAGAACATCGCGGAGATCTGAGGTGATCTCCCCGATATCTTCGTTGATCACCCGGTCTGCGCCGATAAAGGCGCGCTCGGCGGCCTCGATGGCACCTTCGCTGGTTTCGAGCGCGCGGTTGATGGCGGCCAGCGTGACATTGGCATTGGCAAAGGTCTCGGTCACCTGATCAAGCGTGCGCAGCCCCCCGGTGCTGAGTTCGTCAATCCGGCCTGACACCTGCTCCAGATCGGCCCCGACTGTTCCAACCACCTGCTGGATATCGGCCCCCACTGCTGCGACCACCTGCCGGATATCGGCGGTGGCCGCGCGCACATCGCTCATGATGACCGGCAGGTCCGTTTCGGCGACAGCGGCAATCGCGGTCGTGGCCTCGCGCGCCATACCCACCATCTCACGCGCCTCGGACAACAGCGCCGCACCATCGCCCACGACCAGCGCATCCACATTGCCCGCCATACGCTCGACCGTGTCCAGCGCCAGATCGGCACGCGCCATCAGCGGTTCAAGCCGCGCGATGGCCGGGTCAAGCGCCTCGATGCGTTCGGTCACGGCCACCCCGGCGACGGTGAATTCCGCGAACATGCTCTGGGCTTCGCGCGAAAACGCCTCGATCTCGGTGCCCACAAGATCAGCGGCGCTGCGCAGATCGGCAACCATCCCTGCAAGGTCCTGGTCCACAAAGTCATCCACATTCTGAAGGGTCGCGGTCCCGGTTTCAAAGGTGATCCGCGATTCGGTGGCCAGCAGGGCAATCTCGTCAATGGCAAATTGCAGGCTTTCGACGGTCTTTTCCGCCTGCAACAGGATCGGAGCAAGATTGTCCCCGAATTCCGCGAAGGTCTCGGTCGCAGCTGCGATCGTGTCGGTGAAGCTGGAAAAGTTATCCAGAGCGCGAGAAATTTCGCCTGTAGAGCCTTCGACATTCATCAGGATATTCATGATCCGATCCTGGTTTTCTTCGCCGAGGATCTGGTTCACCTGCTCCAGCACGCGCAGCGTTTCGTCCAGTACGCGCGGCGCGCCTTCGGTCAGCGACTGGATCGTCGAACGACCGGACTCGAGTTGCGTAACCTCCACGCGGTCATTGACCAGTGGCGCGTCCGCACTGCCGGGGGTCAGCGCAATGAAAGACACGCCGGTAATGCCGGAACTGTCCACTGTGGCAATGGAATCGGCGCGCACCGGGGTATCGCGGTCCACCTCAAAGCGGACGATGACAGAACCGTCTCCTTCGGGCGCAAGCCGCACGTCCGTCACCTGCCCGACCAGCAGCCCGGCAAATTGTACATCTGCCGCCCGCGACAGGCCCGAGACGGACTCGAACCGCGCTTCATAGGTCGAGAATTGCCGGTCGAGCTGGAATTTCCCGAAGACCAGCAAGAACCCCATCACACCCAGAAGGCCCAGTGCGGCAAACACCCCGATCAGCACATAGTTCGCGCGTGTCTCCATGCCTCAGGCCGTCCTTTCAAGTGATTCCAGCGCCGCGCGCGCACGGGGCCCATGAAAATACTCGTGCACCCACGGATGCTCGACCTTCAGCATGTCCGCCATCGTGCCAGTATACAACACCCGCTTTTCCGCGAGCACCGCAATTCGGTCACATGTCGCATGCAGCGTGTCAAGATCATGGGTGACAAGAAAGACAGTCAGCCCAAGCGTTTGCGAAAGCGCCTTGATCAACTCGTCGAAGGCGGCCGCACCAATCGGGTCCAGCCCGGCGGTGGGTTCGTCCAGAAAGACGATTTCCGGGTCCAGCGCAAGTGCCCGCGCCAACCCCGCGCGCTTGCGCATGCCTCCTGACAGCTCTGACGGGTATTTGCCGCCCGCCGCATAAGGCAGCCCCGACATCGCGATCTTCAGGTCCGCAAGCTCACGGCGCAAGCCTGCGGGCAGGCCGCGGATGGTGCGCATCGGAACTTCGACATTCTCGCGCACCGTCAGGCTGGAAAACAGCGCGCCATCCTGAAACATCACCCCCATGCGCGCGTCGATTTCGCGCCGCGTGGCCTCCGGGCATGTCAGCGCGTCCTGCCCGAAAATCTCGATCCGCCCGCCTTGCGGCGGGCGCAGCCCG
>SLQN01000551.1 GCA_007131465.1 Paracoccaceae bacterium | reverse complement strand
GTTGCAGCTTGCGCAGCACATCCAGCCCGGCCGTGATGTCGGGAATGTCCCATTCCGCCCGCAGGGCCTTCGCCAGACGCTCGAAATCGCCGGAAGGTTCGTGCATGTCCGGCTCTGTCACCTCGACGAAGTAAAGCCGGGTCGCCGGGTCCATCGTGATGGTGCGGGCCGTCGCGGCCTTGCGCACGACCTGCCGGTGCACCTGGCTTTCGGCGGGCACGTCGATCACGACATCGCCCATAACCTGCGCCTGACAGCCCAGCCTGCGGCCCTCCGTCAGCCCGCGTTTATCCTTGTAGCGTTGCTCGACCGGGTTCCAGTCGGACAGCGCATCGGGTGCAACTGTCACTCCATGCTTGGAAAAATCGCCATATCCCGGCGTGATCTGGCATTTCGAGCAAATGCCGCGACCGCCACAGACCGAGTCGAGGTCCACCCCCAACTGGCGCGCTGCCGTAAGGACCGGGGTTCCCAATGCAAACCGCCCCCGCTTGCCCGAGGGCGTGAAAATCACCAAAGCATCTGACATCGCCTGCCTTTCGAAACTCTGCCCCTCAGATAACTGTCTGAGCGGCAGAGAAAAGGCCGGATCGCGGCATATGGCCCGTAAATTTCGTCAGCGCGCAACCAGAACCGAGATCTGCGAATGCCGCACCACACGCGCAGCCGTGGAGCCGATGAAATAATCGCTCATCCCCGGCTTGTGGCTGGCGACCATGATCAGGTCCGCATTGCAGTCCTGCGCGGACGCAAGAATGTTCTCCGATGGTCGCCCGCCGCGCAGGTCGATATCGACATTCTTTGCCCGGGCGACAGCGGCCAGTGATTCCAGTTGCTCGCGGATGGCTGCGCGATGTTGCAGCAGTTGTTCGCGCGTGACGGCCGTCGAGAGATAGGCGGGAAGTTCGTCCAGAACATGAACCAATGTGATGCTGCCTTCGGGATCGACCAGCTTGTTGGCTTTCTGGATCAGGGCGCGGCTGGTTGCGCCATTGTTGAACAGCGCGACCGCCACGACGATTGACTTATACATCTTATCCCCCACTTCTTGCTGGCAAGCCTGTCCTCAAACCGCTTTGGACAATTGCACAGGATACGCCCGAGATCAACATAATTGCCGGGCATTCGGATGCCCGGCGCGGCTGTTATGACCGAGCGGGTCGCGCCCCTAGCGCGTCACAAGAACTGATACCGGCGCATGGCGTACGATCCGCGCCGCAGTCGAACCGATGAAATAATCGCTCAGGCCCGGCTTGTGGCTGGCGATCATGATCAGGTCTGCCCCGGCTTCCTGCGCCGCCCCGAGGATTGAGGCTGACGGCTGACCTTCGCGGATGATCGTGCTGACGTCCAGACCGTCCGCCTCGGCGGCGATGGCGGCAAGCTGGTCCTCCACCTCGCTGCGGCGCGCTGTCATGTGTTCTTTCGGTATCGCTGCGGCGACATAGCCCGGCACTTCGTCGATCACATGGACAAGGGTAACCTTGCCGCCAGTGTCCAGAAGCTTCTGGGCCTTTTTCAGCGCCGCGCGGGTGGTGGCCCCTTCATTGAACAAGGCGGCTGCGATCACGATTGATCTGTACATCTTAATCCCCTACTTCTTGGTTTTCAGCGTTCTATCAGGACTGAACAACGTGCATGGCGTATCACGCGCGCCGCTGTCGAGCCAATGAAATAATCCCGAAGGCCGGGCTTGTGGCTGGCGATCATGATCAGATCGGCCCCCGAATTCTCGGCTGCCTGAATGATCTGTCCCGAGGCCGCACCATGGCGCACATCATGCACCATGCGGATATCCAGCTTCGGGTCGATCATGGCACGTAGTTCTACGGCCGCCTCGGCGCGGCGGCGTTGGCCGATATCTGCCGGCAATTCGGCAGCCAGATAGCCGGGCACTTCCTCCAGCACATGGACCAGCCGTATTTCGCCGCCCGCATCCAGCAACTGTGTCGCGCGGCCCAGAAGGGCGCGGGCCTGATCCGGGTGTGCCAGATCGACGGCCACAATGATCCTTGCATGCATGTGCGAATTCCTTTCCTCTCCCATGTCCTGCCCCCTGTCTGACAGGGGTCGGCGGGGGTGTCGTTGATTTCGGTCAATTGGCCGATGTTTCGGGCTGAAACCAGAAGTGAGCCTTGCATCCCTTGCGACCCGCCCTGTATCTGCGGCATCACGCATACGCAGCGCATTTTTGCAAGGATACCCCGTTTCATGACGATCTCGCTTGTCATTCTTGCCGCCGGACAAGGCAGCCGCATGCAGTCCGATCTGCCCAAGGTCTTGCATCCGCTGGGGGCTGTGCCGCTGGTGGTGCATGCGCTGCGCGCTGGCCAGACGCTGATGCCCGCGCATGTCGTGGTCGTGGTCGGGCATGGCGGGGCCGCAGTCGCGCAGGTGGTGGCGCAGGAAAACCCCGAAGCGCATGTCGTGACGCAGGATGAACAGCTTGGCACGGCCCATGCGGTGGATCAGGCGCGCACGGTGCTTGATGGCGTCGCGGGCGATGTTGTGGTGCTTTATGGCGACACGCCCTTCATCCAAGCCGAAACGCTGGCGGCAATAAAGGCCGCACGCGCCAGCCATGATGTCGTTGTTCTGGGTTTTGAGGCCGCTGATCCGGGGCGGTATGGCCGGTTGGTCACTCAGGGCGCGCGGCTGGAGCGGATTGTCGAGTTCAAGGACGCCTCGGAGGCCGAGCGCGCGATCCGGCTGTGCAACAGCGGTGTCATCTGCGCGGACCGCGCCACGCTGTTTGCGCTGATTGCAGACGTGGGCAAAGACAATGCGGCAGGGGAATATTACCTGACCGATATCGTCGCGCTGGCGCGCGCGCAGGGCCTGTCTGCCGGTGTCGTCACCTGCCCCGAGGCCGAGACGCTGGGCATCAATACCCGCGCCGAACTGGCGCAGGCCGAAGCCAGCCTTCAGGCCCGCATGCGCAGTGATGCGCTGGAAAACGGGGTCACGCTGGCCGCGCCCGAAACCGTCTATTTCGCGCTGGATACCGTGATCGGGCGCGATGCCGTGGTCGACCCGTTCGTGGTCTTTGGCCCCGGCGTGACTGTGGAAAGCGGCGCGCATATCCGCGCCTTCAGCCATCTGGAAGGCGCCCATGTCAGTCGCGGCGCCGTGGTCGGCCCCTATGCGCGGCTGCGCCCCGGTGCGGAACTGGCCGAGGACGTGCGCGTCGGCAATTTCGTCGAGATCAAGAATGCCGAACTGGGTGAAGGCGCGAAGGTCAATCATCTGTCCTATGT
>SLQN01000407.1 GCA_007131465.1 Paracoccaceae bacterium | reverse complement strand
CCGCAATCTTGTCCTGCGCATCCAGCACCGACGCCGCGCGCGTGGCTGACCGGGTGAACGTGCCCGCCATGACAGTGCCCGGCGCCAGAGTGGCCAGCATCACATCGGTCCGGCCCGCATAGCGCACACCCGCCGCCGCACTGGCGAACCGCGCGCCGCGAATGACAGGCAGGTCGGGAAACCGAGCGGGGGCGAGGGGCGAGATCCCTTTGGCGGCGGCTTGCGGCACTTGCAGCGATTCCAGTTCGCGCCGCAGGGCCTTGATCTTGCGTTTGAGCTTCTTCTTCAGGCCCATTTCCGTGCTCTCCATCACGTTCCGGGCCACACCAGCAGCCCGGATCAAGCCTTACACTGCGCCCGATCAGTCGTCCAGCAGGTCCGATTGCAAGAGCAGCGCCGGGTCCAGCCCTTCATAGGCGCGCTCGATGGTTGCCGCATCGCGCGCGCGGGCCAGTTCGGCCTGCGCAGCCTCGCGTTGCAGGGTTTCCGCCAACGCCTCGCGCACCTCGTCCAGCGCCGGGGCCTGCGACATGCGCGTGTCATTGAGAAGTACCAGATGCCAGCCGAACTGGGTTTCCAGCGGACCCATGTATTCGCCGACTTCCAGCGTCTGCACGGCTTGCTCGAATTCCGGGATCATCGCGCCAAGGCCGAACCAGCCCAGCGACCCGCCGCCAGCGGCGGCCCCGTCCATCGAATTCTCGCGCGCAAGCTCGGCAAAATCGGCCCCGTCCTCCAGTTGCGCGCGCAAGGCCAGCGCCTCTTCCTCGGTCTCGACGATGATATGCGATGCGTTGAATTCCGGCATCGGCTCGCGCCCGTCGAATTCGGTCACGAAGGCGGTATAGGCCTCATTGATGTTGTCTTCGCTCAGCGCGGCCTCGGCGGCGCGGGTCAGGGCCGCATTGGCGATGAAGGCGCGCTGTTCATTCTCGAAGGCGATCTGTTCGCGTGCAGTCAAAGTGCCCTCGGCCTGCTGCATGATGGCGGTCTGTTCGATCAGTTGTTCGACCAGCGGCTGGAACAGCGCTTCGGGCGGCATGTTGCGGAACTGGTCGGGCAGCGTATCGCGCGCCGCCAGCAGATGCCCCAGCGTGATTTCCGTGCCGTTGACGGTCGCCAGAAGCGTGTCGCGCGTCGCTTCGGCCTCGGCCATGAGGGGGGCAGTGAAGGCAAGCGTTGCGGCGAAGGCGACAGTCGCGCCGGTTAAACGGGGCATATTTCCACTCCAGACAGGGTGCGCGCAGCCGCGCATCGTTGACACTTTTGGGGCCGCCCATTACATCGCGGACAGGTCTGCCCTGTCCATCGGGGGGCCTTTGCGGTTCGACTGCCCTTCTATGGAAGCCTGCGCGCACGGGCAACCCCGACAGGGCGCGCGGGCCATGACGAATTGGTTAGCGGCGGGATTGCAGCCCGCCAGATATCACAGAGAGGCAGAAAGTCGCATGCTGGGTCTTGGAGCGATCACGAAAAAGGTCTTTGGGACCGCGAATGACCGCAAGGTCAAGACGGTCCGCCCGCTGGTCGCGCAGATCAATGCGCTGGAACCGCAATTCGCGGCGATGTCCGATGCCGAGCTAATTGCGAAAACCGAGGAATTGAAAGGCCGCGTGGCCGAAGGCACCAGCCTTGACGACGTGCTGCCCGAGGCTTTCGCGAATTGTCGCGAGGGCGCGCGCCGGGCACTGGGCCTGCGCGCCTTCGATGTGCAGTTGATCGGCGGCATCTTCCTGCATCGCGGCAATATCGCCGAGATGAAGACAGGCGAAGGCAAGACCCTTGTGGCAACGCTGCCGGCCTATCTGAATGCGCTGACAGGGCAGGGCGTGCATATCGTCACCGTGAACGACTATCTGGCCAAGCGCGACTCGGCTTGGATGGGCAAGGTATTCGCGCGGCTGGGCATGCGCTGCGGGGTCGTCTATTCGCAGCAACCCGATGCCGAGAAGAAGGACGCCTACGGCGCCGATGTGACCTATGCGACCAATAACGAACTGGGCTTCGATTATCTGCGCGACAACATGCGCCTGCGCCGCGAAGAGATGAACCAGCGCGGCCATTATTTCGCGATTGTCGACGAGGTCGACTCCATCCTGATCGATGAAGCGCGCACACCGTTGATCATCTCTGGCCCGGCGGAAGACAAGTCCGACCTGTATGTGAAGGTGGACAAGGTCATCCCTGCCCTGCAACCGGAACATTACACCGTTGACGAGAAGATCCGCAACGCGACCCTGACCGATGACGGCAATGAATTCATCGAAACCGCCCTGCGCGAGGCGGGCCTCTTGTCCGAGGAGCAGTCGCTTTATGACCCCGAGGCCACGTCGCTTGTGCATCACGTCACGCAGGGCCTGCGCGCGCATAAACTGTTCCACAAGGACCAGAACTACATCGTGCGCGACGGGCAGGTGGTGCTGATCGACGAATTCACGGGCCGGATGATGGTGGGCCGCCGCCTGTCCGAAGGGCTGCATCAGGCAATCGAGGCCAAGGAAGGCTGCGCCATCCAGCCCGAAAACGTGACCTATGCCTCGGTCACGTTCCAGAATTATTTTCGGCTGTACGAGAAACTGGGCGGGATGACAGGGACGGCTTCGACGGAAGCCGATGAATTCCGCGAAATCTATGGGCTTGGCGTGGTCGAGATTCCCACCAACCTGCCGATTGCGCGCCTTGACGAACATGATCAGGTCTATCGCACCTCGGCGGAAAAGCTTCAGGGCGTGCTGGACGAAATCCGCGAGGCCAACGGCAAGGGCCAGCCGATCCTTGTGGGCACGACCTCGATCGAGAAATCCGAGGAACTCTCGGCCCTGCTGAAATCGGCCGGGGTCGCGCATAATGTCCTCAACGCCCGTCAGCACGAACAGGAAGCGCAGATCGTGGCCGATGCCGGGCGTCTGGGGGCCGTGACGATTGCGACCAACATGGCGGGGCGCGGGACCGACATCCAGCTTGGCGGCAATGTGGAAATGCGCGTCCTGCAGGACCTGGCCGCCGATCCCAATGCCGACCCCGCAGAGGTGCGCGCCCGGATTGAGGCCGAGGTGGACGCGGAAAAGAAGCAGGTCATCGCGGCAGGCGGGCTGTTCGTGCTGGCCACCGAACGCCACGAAAGCCGCCGGATCGACAACCAGTTGCGCGGTCGTTCGGGCCGTCAGGGCGACCCGGGTCGCTCGGTCTTCTTCCTCAGCCTCGAAGACGACCTGATGCGCATTTTCGGGTCTGAACGTCTGGAAAAGGTGCTGTCGACGCTT
>SLQN01000571.1 GCA_007131465.1 Paracoccaceae bacterium | reverse complement strand
CCCGGCCGCAGGCCGGGGCAGCGCCCGCTTGGCGTGCAGGGGCGGGTGGGTGGGCACGCCAAGCGGGCGCTTCTTGCCGCCCTCACAGCAGATGCCCCGATTTCGCAACCTTGGTCGCCAGATAGGCACGGTTCTCGGCGGTCGCGCCCACCTGCAACGGCACGCGTTCCACCACCTCGACCCCATGCGCGCCCAGCATCTCGACCTTGCGCGGATTGTTGGTCAGCAGCCGGACTGCCCGGAACCCCATCCCGCGCAGCAGCCCCGCGCCGATACGGAAATCGCGCTCGTCGTCCTCGAACCCAAGCCTGTGATTGGCCTCGACCGTGTCAAAACCCTGATCCTGCAACGAATAGGCACGCATCTTGTTGGCCAGCCCGATCCCGCGCCCCTCCTGGTTGAGATACAGAAGAACCCCCGCGCCCTCCTGCCCCATCCGGGCAAGGGCGGCCTGCAACTGCGGGCCGCAATCGCATTTCAGGCTGCCCAGCACATCGCCGGTAAAGCAGGCCGAATGCAGCCGTGCCAGCACCGGCGCGCTGCGGTCGGGTGCGCCGATCTCAATGGCGTAATGCTCGACCCCGCCATCGGCCGGGCGAAAGATATGCACCCGCCCGGCCTGCGCGGCCGCCATCGGCAGGCGAGCGCTGATCACGGGCGCAAGCACCGCCTCGCGCTTTAACGCCGCGTCCAGTTGGTCCGCCGCCAGTTCGGTCAGCCCCAGCCCCTCGAGGGCGTTGCCCGCGACGGGCTGCATCAGCACAGCGGGCAGCAGTTGCGCCGATTTCACCAGCCCAAGGGCTGCGCGGTGCAACCCGGCCTGCCCGTCGCGCATGCTCATCAGCGGGCCCTTCATCGGGTGGCGCAGGTCGTCGGCGGGGTCAGCCAGCGCACGCAGCCAGTCGCAGCCCTGATCCAGCGGCACGATCACCCGTGCCAGATCACCGTCATAGGCGCGCGCCTTCAGGGTTTCGGCCCGGTGCCGGGTCAGGGCCATCACCATCCCCGGCCCCAGCGCGCGCAGGTCCGCCAGACGCGCGGGCGTGACCAGTTCCGCCGCCAGCACGAGCGCCTGCCCGCCCGCGCCGGTCAGCAGGACCGGGACTCCAAGCCGCATGTCCGCGCGCGCGCGGTTGATCTTCTCATCAAATGTCAGGCCAAGCGCCATGGCAGGGCATCTCCCGATACTGGGCCAGATGTAGCCCGGTTGTGCAGGAATTGAAACAAACACCCGCATTCCGACACGACCGCGTGAGGGGCTGTTGCAATTCTTGCAGCGTCCCCGCTTGGGCCACACCTGTTACACAGCAACCACGAAAGGGTGATGACATGGCAAAGCTGAACAAGATCCTGTTGGTCGATGATGATGACGATCTGCGCGAAGCGCTGTCCGAGCAACTGGTTATGACCGATGAATTCGACGTTTTCGAGGCCGCGAACGGGGCCGAGGCGATGGAAAAGGTGCGCGCGAGCCAGTTTGACATGGCGATCCTCGATGTGGGCCTGCCCGACACCGATGGGCGCGAATTGTGCAAGCGGATGCGCAAGGCGGGGTTCAAGGCACCGGTCATCATGCTGACCGGCCATGATTCGGATGCCGATACGATCCTCGGGCTCGATTCCGGCGCGAATGACTACATCACCAAGCCGTTCAAGCTGCCGGTTCTTCTGGCCCGTCTGCGTGCGCAGTTGCGCCAGCATGAACAATCCGAAAATGCGGTTTTTCAGCTGGGGCCATATCAGTTCCGCCCGGCCCAGAAGATGCTGTTGGGCGAAAATGACCGCAAGATCCGCCTGACCGAGAAAGAGACCAACATCCTGAAATTCCTGTATCGCGCCCCCGAAGGCGTCGTCCCGCGTGATGTCCTGCTGCACGAGGTCTGGGGCTATAACGCGGGCGTCACAACCCACACGCTGGAGACACATATCTACCGCCTGCGCCAGAAGATCGAGCCGGACCCGTCGAATGTTACCCTGCTGGTGACGGAATCGGGCGGGTATCGTCTTGCCTCATGATGGCCATGACTGCGCCTTATTGTTGCCCAAAGCAAATATAATGATACAGTAGAGGGGCGATTGTTCTTCTGATTGATGAGACCCCCTGCATCGGGGCAAGATGCAGACCTCCTCCCTGTTGGACTTGTGGCCCGGTTTTCCGGGCCACTTTTTTTTGGCGCGCCCGCCTTGTCGTGCAGCAGTATTGCGTGCATCAAGCGCCCGGATAACCGGAGTGTCGTATGCCCTTTACCCTTGCCACATGGAACATCAATTCCCTGCGCCTGCGCGCCGGGCTGGTCCTGAGACTGCTGCGCGAAGAACGCCCCGACATTTTGTGCCTTCAGGAGTGCAAGAGCCCGGTCGATAAGATGCCCTTCGATCTGTTCGCGGCGCAAGGCTATGGCCATTGGGTCGCGCGCGGTCAGAAGGGCTATAACGGGGTGGCGATCCTGTCCCGCCTTCCGCTGGAAGATGCGGGCCATCTCGACTGGTGCGCGCGTGGCGATGCGCGCCACGTCGCGGCCAGGCTGGAAAACGGTGTCACGATCCATAACTGTTACATCCCCGCCGGCGGCGATGTGCCGGACCGCGATGTGAACGAGAAATTCGGCCACAAGCTGGATACACTGACCGAGATGCGCGACCATTTCCGCGAGACACGACCCGCGCGGTCGATCCTTGTAGGCGATCTGAACATTGCCCCGCGCGAAGATGATGTCTGGTCGCATAAACAACTTCTGAAAATCGTCTCGCACACGCCCATCGAGGTCGAGCATCTTGCGGCCCTGCAAGAGGCGGGCGGCTGGGCCGACATTACGCGGCAAGATGTCCCCGAAGGCCAGCTTTATTCCTGGTGGTCTTATCGCGCCCGCGACTGGGACGCCGCTGACAAGGGCCGCAGGCTGGACCATGTCTGGGCCAGCCGCGATATCGCGCAGGCGGGTCACGGCTCGCGCATCCTGCGGGCCGCGCGCGGCTGGGAGCAGCCCTCGGATCACGCGCCCGTCCTTGCCCGGTTCGACCTCTGACCGGGGGTTCGGCAAATGCCGAGGTCTATTTCCTGCGGTCTGTCATGGAGTTTCCCGGCCGCGGCATGGGCAGGCCCCTCCTGCGGTTTCCGCGTGATCGGCTCGACTGCACCGGCCCTGCGTTGTACCCGGCCGATGCGTTGCAGGGGGGGCTGTCTGCCCCCCCGTCGCCTTCGGCGACTCCCCCCCGAGGATATTTTCGAACAGATGAAGGGGGGGCCGGCAAGGGGGGGGGGGGCGGGG
>SLQN01000515.1 GCA_007131465.1 Paracoccaceae bacterium | reverse complement strand
TCATCAGCATCACGGCTGCCGCGCCATCATTCAGGCCAGAGGCATTGGCCGCCGTCACTGTGCCTTCCTTGGTGAACGCCGGGCGCAGTTTCTGCATTGCCTCCATCGTGGCCCCGTGGCGGATGTATTCATCCTGTTCGACCACGATATCGCCCTTGCGGGTCTTGACCGTAAAGGGGGCGATCTCATCCGCGAAGCGGCCCGCCTTCTGCGCGGCTTCGGCCTTGTTCTGGCTGGCCACGGCAAAAGCGTCCTGCTCTTCGCGGGTGATTTGCCATTTCTCGGCCACGTTCTCGGCGGTCTGGCCCATGTGGTAGCCGTTGAACGCGTCCCACAGCCCGTCCTTGATCATGGTGTCGATCAGCTTCATGTCGCCCATCTTCTGGCCCGACCGGATATGCGCGGCATGCTGCGACATGGACATGTTCTCCTGCCCGCCCGCCAGCACGATTTCGGCATCGCCAAGCTGAATATGCTGCGCACCCAAAGCCACCGCGCGCAGGCCCGACCCGCAGACCTGATTGAGTGACCACGCTGCCGATTCGATGGGCAGGCCCGCATTGACATGCGCCTGGCGCGCCGGGTTCTGGCCCTGACCTGCTGTCAGCACCTGCCCGAGGATGGTCTCGGAAATCTCGGCCTTGTCGACCCCGGCACGCGCGACAACGGCATCGAGCACCGCAGCGCCAAGATCATGCGCGGGGGTATTGGCAAACGCCCCCCCGAAAGAGCCGACAGCTGTGCGGGCGGCGGAAACGATTACGACATTGGTCATGGGATCTCCTCTCTCCAAAATACGCATGTGCGCCATATGGCCCGGGTTGCAGGTCGGCACACTGTCTTGCCCGAGTTCTACCATGATGCGCCCGCAGTGCAATGACGCAGCGCAATGTGCTGGCGCAAACGGCGGCGAGACGCATCATCCCGCGCTGGCTTTGTCCGCGCAACGCCGATACATTGTTTCCGCGCAAGCGCGACGCGATCATGGACATCCGCCGTCAGGGCGCTTACGATATGAGCATGAGTAGTATGATGACCCGTTTGCTGGCCAAATATCACCTGGGGCAAGTTGTCCGCCACCGGAAACACCCGTTTCGAGGTGTGATCTTTGACGTCGATCCAGAGTTTTCCAATACGGATGAATGGTATCATGCCATCCCTGAAGAGGCCCGGCCGCGTAAGGACCAGCCCTTCTATCATTTGCTCGCGGAAAATGATGACAGTTTCTATGTCGCCTATGTGTCGGAACAGAACCTCGTGCTGGACGATTCGGGCGAGCCTGTGGAACACCCGGACCTTAGCGAGATTTTCGGCGAATTCAGCAATGGCCGGTATCCGTTGCAGATGGACCTGAATTGACCTCTGATCCGGCTTTGCCACCAGCATGCGGTTCCATTACGGCCGCGTGACCCCGTGCAGGATCGAGAACCGCAAGGTGTTGACCCCGTCTTTCCGATTGTAACTGAGCGTGTCGGTCAGGCTGCGGACCAGGAACCAGCCATAGCCGCCTTCGGGGAATGCACTCGGCTCCGGTGCGGCGCGGCCTGTCGAACTGGGGTCGAAGGCGATACCCGAATCGACAAGGCAGCAGCGCACAGCGGTCTGGTCCAGATGCAGGTGGAACCCGATGCTTCCTTCCTGGTCGGGATAGGCATGTCGTGCGATATTGGTCATCGCTTCGGACATGACGAGGTTCAGGTCATCCCATGTTTCCGGCGCGACATCCTGGGCGAGCATGAACCTCTCGACCCGTTGCATCGCCTTGCGCACATCCAGAAGCCGCCCTCGGCAGGTTCCGTGCAGGTCGGTTCCGGTGGCAATCAGATCAACCATCATGTCGTCCTTGCTGCAATCCATCCTGTGGCAGGCAGCCCCGCACATACAGTCATCCGTGGCGGATGTTGCGGCCCGATCCCTGCCGATGCCTGCCCCGCGAACACCTGCCCTGCCCAAATCTTCACGTCGCACCTCTTCACGTCGCGAGTCCGCATCCGCCAGCCCAGGTGGTGCGCGTTTCATTCGGCGGCCCTGATCTCCTGCGCCGGGGGGGCGTGGTCATGCAGCCGGAAAACCGTGTCCATCCGCGTCAGCCGGAAAAGTTTGCGCACCGGGGGCGACAGGGCTGCAATTTCCAGCGGACGCTCCGGGCCCAGCAGTTTCATGACACCGACAATCGCGCCAAGCCCGCTGCTGTCAAGGAATTCGACCTGCTTGAGGTCGAGAATCACCCGCATCCCGTCGGGGATGGTGACATCGCGCACGATATCCTTGAAGGAAATGGCGACAGCGGCATCCAGCCGCGACTCGAGCACTGTTATCACAAGCGCATCTTCGGCCTGCCCGACCATCACCTGCATTTCCGGCCCTTCCTTTCGCTTCGATATGGAGAGGATAGGCGCAAAGTGTTACCAAGAGGTTGTTGCCGGGCGCAGGAGGGAAAGCACCGATGCAGGACGTTGTCATTCTGGGGGCGGCGCGCACGCCGATGGGCGGGTTGCAAGGCGTGTTCGCGGGGCAGTCCGCGCCCGTGCTGGGGGGTATGGCGATTGCAGGCGCGCTGCGCGATGGCAGTGTCGCGCCCGATCAGGTGGAAGAGTTGCTGATGGGCTGCGTGCTGCCCGCAGGCCAGGGCCAGGCCCCGGCGCGGCAGGCGGGCTTTGCTGCGGGCCTGGGCCAAGGCGTGCCCGCCACGACGCTCAACAAGATGTGCGGGTCGGGAATGAAGGCGGCGATGATCGCGCAGGACCAGATCGCGCTGGGGGCAAGCGGTGTGGTGGTCGCGGGCGGCATGGAAAGCATGTCGCAAGCGCCTTATCTGCTGGACCGGATGCGTGCGGGCGCGCGGCTGGGGCATGCGCAGGTGATCGACCACATGTTTCTGGACGGGCTGGAAGACGCCTATGACAAGGGCCGCCTGATGGGCACATTCGCCGAGGATTGTGCCGCATATTACCAGTTCACCCGCGACGCCCAGGACGACTATGCGCTGCAATCGCTGTCCAATGCGCTGGCGGCGCAGGCCAGCGGGGGGTTCGCACGCGAGATCGCGCCTGTGCATGTGGCCACGCGCCAGGGCGAAAGCGTGGTGACTGAGGATGAACAGCCCGGCACAGCGCGGCCCGAGAAGATCCCGCACCTCAAACCCGCTTTTCGCGCAGGCGGGACTGTGACCGCAGCGAACGCCTCGTCCATCTCGGACGGGGCGGCGGCGCTGGTGCTGGGCGCGCGCGCGCAGGCCGAGGCACTGGGCATCGCCCCGCGCGCGATCCTG
>SLQN01000467.1 GCA_007131465.1 Paracoccaceae bacterium | reverse complement strand
CGCCGCAATGCCTCTTCCAGTTCGTCGATCGGGGCAACCATCGCGACGCGCACGAAGCCCTTGCCCGGGTTCGCATCGCCCACGTCGCGCGACAGATAGGCCCCCGGCAACACGCGGATGCCGGTTTCGCGCCACAGGTCCAGCGCGGCCGCTTCGCCATCCGCAACCGGCAGCCACAGAAAGAATCCGGCCTCCGGCCCCTGATACCCGGCCACGCCTGAAAAGACGCGATCGGCCAGTGCATATTTCTGCTGATACAGCGCGCGCGAGCGGTCCACATGCGCCTCGTCACTCCAGGCAGCAGCGGCAACATGTTGCAGCGGTTCGGGCAGCGGCGCGCCCGCATAGGCGCGCAACTGGCGCAGGCGGCGGATGCTTTCGACCCCGCCCGCGACAAAGCCCGAGCGCAGTCCGGGCAGGTTGGAGCGTTTGGACAGCGAATGGAAGGACAGCACACGCTCCGGGTCCACGCCCATTTCTGCGGCGATTTCCAGCACGCCGGTTGGCGGAGTATCGCGGTAGATCTCGGAATAACATTCATCCGCGAAGATCTGGAAGTCATGCTTTTCGGCCAGCGCGATCAGGCCGCGCCAGTAGCCGACGCTGGCGACTGCGCCCTGCGGATTGGCGGGCGAGCAGATATAGGCAATCGCCGCGCGGTCCAGCAGATCAGGTGGCAGGCGGGAATAGTCGGGCAGATGGGCGGTGTCCTCGGTCGCGGGCACGTAATGCGCTTGCGCGCCTACAGCGAGGGCGGCCACAGCATAGACCTGATAAAAGGGATTGGGCGTCAGGATGACCGGGGCTTTGCCATGTTTCGTCTCGGGACAAAGCGCAAGGGCCGCGTTGAACAGCCCTTCGCGCGTGCCGTTCAGCACCATGATCCGGTCCGCCTCCAGCGCCACGCCATAGCGGCGCGTCAGCCAGCCCCGGATTGCGTCCAGCAGCGGCGGGATGCCTTCATTCGCAGGGTATTTCGCAAACCCGTCCAGATGCGCGTTCAGCACATCCGACAGAAAGGGCGGCATGTCATGGCGCGGCTCGCCAATGGTCATGGCGATGGGCGCACCACCGGGCGGGTGATGGTCCAGAAGCGCACGCAGGCGCGGGAATGCGTATTCAGGCAGGTTCGAAAACCGCTCTGGAAATGCCATGGACTGCCTCGGTTGCAAGGGGTCTTTGCGCCCCAATATTGTGGGGAGGATAACCTGCGCGGGGCGTGAGGTCCAGAAAAACAGCGGACTCGCGCCGGTCAACCCCGCGAAATTGTGGTATTTTCGCAGAGAGCAGGGTTGCGGACACAAAATCTCGAGGGTCGGGTGGGGCAGGGGGCTACGGGTGGTATCGTTTATCCGACAGGATATCGAATACAAGCACTTGTCGGAAACGGGTGCAGGAACAGTAAATGTAACGGACAGGTGACGGGAGAGAGCACTTCGCTCATGAGTAAGTGGTAAAGCAATCTCTCGCGGCAGGGAACCAAATCAGACTCCAGAAAAAGCATTTCTGGCTGATGCACGTCAGAACCGGCAGATGCTTCTTTGAGAGACGTTCGAGCACGCAGTCACCACAACTTGACCTTGCCGCATGGCAGGTGCAATCAGAGCCCATGTCACAACCTGCCCGCCTTGACACAAAACCCACCAGTCAGCCGCCCCTGCGCTGGAAGCACTGGCTGGAAGACCGTGCGACCGGGGCGCTGCTGCGCATGGGGCAGTTTCTGCCCTACCGCGCGCGAGTGGCGGCGATGGGCTGGCTGGGCGCGCATGTCATCGGCCCGCTGGCCGGATTGCGCAGACGTATTCGTGACAATCTGGCGCTCGTGGCCCCCGACATGCCCCCAACGGAGTTGCGCCACATGTGCCGCGCGGTCCCTGCCAACATGGCCCGCGCCATTGCCGAGACGTTTTCGGGCGCGGAATTCATGGATCGCGCCCGCCAAAGCCCGATCGACGGCGCGGGCTTGCCCGCGCTGGAAGCCGCGCGGGACGCTGGCCGCCCGGTGGTGCTGGTGACGGCGCATTTCGGCAATTACGATGCCGCGCGCGTCGTGCTGCGTGACCGGGGCTGCGACATTGCGGGCATCTACATGCCCATGCGCAACAGCGCCTTCAACGACCGCTATGTTGCTGCGATGAAGCATATTGCCGAACCCGTGTTCCCGCGCGACCGCTCGGGGCTTGCAGGTCTGATAAAACATCTGCGCCAGGGCGGCATGATCGGGCTGGTGGCCGATCACTACATGGACCACGGAACCCTTATCGACTTCATGGGCCAGCCCGCGCGCACAGCCCTGTCCGCCGCAGAGATCGCGCTGAAACACGACGCGCTTCTGGTCCCGGTCTATGCCATCCGCCAGCCCGACGGCCTCAGTTTCCGCATAAGGATCGAGGCCCCGATCCCCCATAGCGACGCGCTGACGATGACACGCGCGCTCAACGCCTCGGTCGAGGCGCTGGTGCGCGCGCATATGGATCAGTGGATGTGGACGCATCGGCGCTGGAAGAAGAACCAGCCCCGATAGCCGTTTACGCCGCCAGCCCGCGCCCTTTCAGCAGCGCCTCGACGCCGGGCATGCGGCCCCGGAACGCCGTATACAGGGCCTCGGCTTCATCACTGCCCCCGGCAGAGAGGATGAATTGTTCCAGCTTCTGCGCCGTTGCGCTGTCGAAGGCATCACCCGCCTCGGCGAAGGCCTCGAACGCGTCGGCATCCATCACCTCGGACCACATATAGCTGTAATAGCCGCTGGAATAGCCATCCCCCGCGAACACATGGGCGAAATGGGGGGTGGCGTGGCGCATCCGGATCGCACGGGGCATGCCCAGCGCATCCAGCACCTCGGCCTGTTTCTGCATCGGATCGGCGGGTGGCGGGCCATCGTGGAATTCAAGGTCCACAAGCGCCGAGCCGATATATTCCACGGTCGCAAAACCCTGATCGAAATTCTGCGCCGCCAGCAGACGGTCCAACAGGTCCTGCGGCATCGGCGCGCCGGTTTCCACATGGCGGGCGTGACGGGCCAGCACCTCGGGCACTTCCAGCCAGTGTTCATAAAGCTGGCTGGGCAGTTCGACGAAATCCCGCGCGACTGATGTGCCGGAAATGAACCCATGCGTCACATCCGACAGCATCTGATGCAGCGCATGGCCGAATTCGTGAAACAGCGTGCGCGCATCGTCATAGGACAGAAGCGCCGGGCTGCCCTTGGCGAAATTGCAGATATTGACCACGATGGGCCGCACCTCGCCCCCCAGCTTGCGCTGGCTGCGCATG
>SLQN01000005.1 GCA_007131465.1 Paracoccaceae bacterium | reverse complement strand
CTTTGCTGGTTTGAACCACGAAGACAGTAAGACACTAAGGCTGATGGGCTTTGCAAGGTTAACCGCGAATTTTGCGAATTGGGCGAATTGGGTAGGGAACCGCAGAAGACGCATCCTCCTTTGCTGAAGTTACGGACATGGAAGGACGCAGAAAAGGGGAGGGAGTTAGACAGAAAAATGGGGGACATAAAAAACTGGCAGGCTCCGGGGAGGGAGACGGAAGACTGCTGGTGGGCTTTGCTGGTTTGAACCACGAAGACAGTAAGACACTAAGGCTGATGGGCTTTGCAAGGTTAACCGCGAATTTTGCGAATTGAGTAGGGAACCGCATCCGCCTTGGCCCCGACTCCCTTCGGGGCACGGGGCTACGGCGCGACATGGAAGGACGCAGAAGGGGGAAGGCAGAGGTCACGTTTTACGTTTCACGGTCTGTGGTTTGAAAGAGGGGATTGACATTGCGGGGGGGATGCTCTAGGTTTTTGCGGCGATTTGAGGCGGGCGATTAACTCAGTTGGTTAGAGTGTCACCTTGACATGGTGGAAGTCACAGGTTCGAGTCCTGTATCGCCCACCACCCTTCGCTCCTTGTTCCTCGGAGCTTCGGGTGGCAGGCTTTTTGGATGCGAACAACACATATGATAACCGCATGCGACATTGTTATTACGGCAATTGATTTTGAGGGGACGGGTGCAGTCAGAGGATATCCGGACGAGCCGTGGCAAATTGGCCTGATACAGATTCACAAGGGGCAAGTTGAAACGTCGCGCATCTACGAGAGTCTATTGTATGTGGGAGATCGTCCCTTTAATCGTTATGCGCCCGGGCGCCATTCCGTCTTGCGAGATGAGTTAAAGCAGGCCTCTACGCTTCCTTCTTTGTGGCCGGAGGTACGCCCCTATCTCTCCGACGTTCCGCTTGCTGCACACAATGTCGCAACAGAACAACGTTATCTCGCTACGGCATTTCCTCTGCATGTTCCGGCGGTTTGGCTAGATACACTCAAGTTAACGAAATGGGCCTATCCAACATTGTCATCGTATAAGCTGGAGGACGTGTTGCGCGTATTGTCACTGGAAGATCGGGTTTGCACCATAATTCCCGGTCGAGAGCCTCACGATGCACTGTATGACGCGGTTGGTTGTGCCGTCTTGCTATGTCACCTTTTGCAGCAACCAGGTTGGCCGAATTTGTCGGTAGATGACCTTCTCTCTTTGCAAAAGCCTAAAGGGCGGGTTTGAGAAGGGCTCTTGCTTGTTGGCCGAGCGATTCCTTTTTTTTCTCACTGGCGATATTTGCGGGCGTGAAAAATGGAGGGGATGTTGGGGTGCCACTTTTTTGTGAGCAGGGTTATACCCGTTTCTTCAATCGCGGAGGCGGCAAGCGCGCCTACGGCTATGCGAAAGATCCAAGGTGTGATTTCGGCAAAGAAGAACCATACGCCGATTCCCAGCAGTGCGGTTGAACATTTTGCGGTCCAAGTGTGATAGGATGGTAAACGTCGGAATTTGATGATCGCGGTGAGTCCTGAAATAGCGAGCAGTCCGAGGGTGGCCAGAAAGAAAGGGGCTTCGTTGGTTATGAGATCCGGCCATAAGAACCATCCGCCAAGCATGACGGTGACACACATCACGACATCACCGGCCGTATCCAATTGTGTCCCGAGTTCGGTTTGCTGGTGGAGTCGTCGGGCGAGATAGCCGTCTAGCATATCGCTGCATAAGAGAACGGCGAAAAGGATTAAAAATGTATGGCGGTAGCCCAGATGTCCCAGTGCAATGAGCATGGGAGCCAGCAGCAGGCGGGCCATTGTAATCCGATTGGGCCAAGTAAGGATACGCGCGGGCTTCTTGGTGGCGTTTTGCATATGTGATGGTATCGTATTTCAAGGGTTCATTGTAATGGCATCCGCGAGAAGCCTACGGTAAAAAAGATAGATGCTAAAGCTAAAACAGATAGCTGGATGTGTGGCGATTGTGGCCATGATGCTGTGTTGGGTCCATTGTGCGGAAAAACGATTGTAAATGGTTGATATGAAGTTGTCTTTGTCTGATAACTCGCATGCTTATGCTGCGATTGTTCCTTCGATGATCTTTTTTGCGTTGTCATTTGTATGGTTCAAGGTTGCCAATGAAAGCTATGGTCCCTTGACCATCATATTCTTTCGTCTGGCGCTTTCTTCCGTGCTCCTGTTGGCGTTTGCTTATGGAACGCGGCAGTTGGTGTTGCCCCGGCGTCGGGATATTCCTTTGGTTTGTCTGTTGGGCTTCTTTGAGCCATTTTTATATTTCGTGTTTGAGAGCTATGGTTTGCAATTGCTGTCTTCCACGGTGGGGGCTGTGATTATTTCGATGATTCCGCTGGTGAGTCCTTTTGCGGCCTACCTGTTTTTGCGGGAGGTGCTATGTTGGCGGCATCTTGTTTGTGTCGTGGTATCGCTCATCGGGGTGGCATTGGTAGTCGTTGAGAGGGGGGCTGGAATGACGGCCTCGTGGTTGGGTATCCTTCTGCAGTTTGGCGCGGTGTGCTCGGCGGTGGCCTACACCGTGGTATTGCAGAAGATCCCATTACGCTTAAACACGCTATCCGTGATTCTGTACCAGAATATTGTAGGAGCTATTCTTTTTGTGCCGTTGTGGCGGATGTTTGAGTATGATCGTTTTATGGCTACTCCGGCTGATGGCAGTGGCTTGATCGCTATTTTGAAGTTATCGATTATGGTGTCGACGCTGGCATTTATCCTGTTCAGCTTCAGTGTTCGTAAACTGGGGGTCAATCGCGCCAATATGTTTGTGAATGTGATTCCCGTATTCACCGCCATTTTTGCCTGGTGGATCTTGGGTGACACTTTGACGGTGCAGAAGGGGCTCGGGATTGGTGTCGTGATAGGCAGCTTGTTTCTGGCTGAACGGATGCGAGTGAAGGCACCAGTGGTCGTTGCGCCTAGCGGTTAGGGTGCCGCGACGCCAGCGGGCTATGACGAAGCGGTGATGTTATAGGTTCGTTCCTGCACTTCGGCGGCCACGAAGATGAGGGCTGTAACGTAGGGCGGCAGTTTGGAAGTTCGGTGAACGAGAACGGCGACGAGATCGGATTGCGAGTCGGTAAAAAAAATCGTTTACCTTTCTCGGCAACCGGGATGAGACTTTTTTGTTGTGTTGGTATAAAGATAAAATTGCAACATCAGAGCATAAAACAATCAAGTGTATACAATGGAACAAAGGATACTTGGTAGAACGGGGTTCAGGGTGAGTGCCATGGGCTTGGGGGCGGGTGGTCCCAG
>SLQN01000261.1 GCA_007131465.1 Paracoccaceae bacterium | reverse complement strand
CGAACAATCGAAGCAACATGGCGCAAGATTGGTGCGCTCCTCGAATGCTTCACCCCGCAGGAATGCGCAAATTACCTCATCAATGCCGGATATGCTTCAAGCTGATCTCATCGCGCTCTAGATGAAAATCTTGGTGCCGCTGAAGGGACTCGAACCCCCGACCCCATCATTACGAATGACGTGCTCTACCAACTGAGCTACAGCGGCAACCTGTTCAAGCCTTGCAACCGCAGGCAACGCCCCTCGGCGATGGCGCGTCTTTAGCACCGGATTTTCGCCTAAGCCAGACCCTTCAAGCAGTTTTCTGCGCCGCCCTGGCACTATCTTCGACTGGTTCTGCGGAAGGCTCGTCGACAATCTCGCCACCCTCCTCGGCGGGGGGTGTCAGGCTGCCGACGATCAGGGGCAGAAGCTCGGTCTGCGTCGCCGATGGCCCGGCACTGTCGGGCGCGTCGCGCCATTCCAGCGTGTCGAAAGCACCGCAATTCTCGCATATCGCCTGCCAGGTCGAATGCACATGCTGGCATTTCGCGCAGATCCATTGCGGGCCGCGCCGGGCTGTCAGCGCGCGCGCCAGCCAGCCCCGCACCACGGCGTCATCGGCCCCTTCGCCACGTTCTATCGCAGCCATGATGGTCAGCGCCCGGACTGTCGGGTTGCGGGTGCACAGGTCCCCCAGCGCGCGGCGCGCTGCTGGAAAATCCTCGTCCACGATCAGCAATTCCGACCGCAGCAGGCGGGTTTCATCGGCCTCCGGGTGCATGCGCAGCAGCTTTTCGAACCGAACGCGGCGCTGGGTCGTGGTTTCCTCCGGCTCGATGGCGGCAAAGGCGGCGGCGAGTTCGGGGTGCGGCTGCACCTTCCACGCTTTCTTGATCACCTTGGCCGCATAGCTGCCTTTGCCCTGCGCTACCAAGGCCTGCGCTGCCGCAACTGCCGCAGGTATCAGATCGGGCGACAAGCGGTTGGCTTCGATCGCGGCGGCGCGCGCCGCGCCCAGATCCCCCTTGGCCGCCATGCCTTCAGCATCCTGCAATGCGAGAATCGCATCGCGCCTGCGCCAGACATCGCGTGGCAGATGCCCCGAGGATTTCTTGGTCATCAGCGTCTTGCGCGCGCCGCTCCAGTCCTCGGCCTCGGTCTGGAGTTGCAGCAGCATGTTCTGCGTCTGCTCATGAGCGGGCTGCATTTCCAGCGCCTTGGCCGCCAGCGCGCGGGCCTTGTCCTTGTCGCCCTGATCCAGTTTCGCGCGCATCAGGCCCTGAACGCCCACGAAGCGGCTGCGATTGTCGCCCAGAAGCGCCTTGTAGCTCTCCTCGGCCAGCGTGCGATTGCCCTTCATCTCGGCCGCCTGCGCGACCAGAAGGTTGGTCATCACGGGCCTGTTGAGCAGTTTGTGCGCCTTCTCGGCTTTCACGATCGCTGTCTTGCCATCGCCCTCGGCCTGTGCAATCAGCGCCATGAGCAGCGCATCCAGACCGCGCTTTTCGCGGTTGCGCATGAAAAAGCGCCGAACCGCCGTTTCGTCCCCGGTCATGAACCGCAGCACGGCTAGCGCAAGGCTGAGCAGTTTCAGCACGACCCAAAGCGCGACCGTGAACGCCACAAGCGCGATAATTGCCTGGATCGGGCCCAGCACGAATTCCATGTCGAGAATCCGCAGTCCGACTGTCTGGTTGCTGTCCATCAACTGCCCGGCCCCATAGGCCAGCCCCAGAACAACGGCCACGAAGAGTAGGATCTTGATTAATGTCCAGAACATGATTGCTTCCTTACTCTGTCGTGATCGCAGTGGTCAGGTCAGGCAGGGCCGCCTGCGCGGCGATGCGCGCCTGCGCTGCATGCAGCCACTCTCCCATCGCGGCCTGCGCGGGATCGGGCAACGCCTCGATTTCGGCCAGCGCACCGGCCAGATCACCGGCTTCCATGGCGGCGGCGGCGCGCGACAGCACGGCGTCCGGGTCATCGCCCGCGCGCGGAACCGTGGAGCGTGCGCCCACCTGCGCGCGCAGGAAATTGCCGATACGGTCTGACGCACTTTCCGTGGGCGCGTCCTGCAAGGCCACACGCAGGGCATTGCGCGCCGCGTCGTCAAAACCTTCCTGCAAGGCCTCCACTGTCGCGACGCCGCCATCGGCAGGACCGGCAATCGCATCGGGAACCGCGACACCGGCATCTGTCAGACGGGCCACGGCATCGCGGTACGGCACACCGGTTTCCAGCGCAGCACGCAGCGAATCAAGCCCGGATTGCGCACGCGCGGCATCGATTGCCGCCTCGGCCTCCACCACGCGGCGTTCAGCCAGATCGCGCAGATCATCCAGATCGGCCTGGAGCGCGGTCATGCGCGCATCGGTGTCCTGCAGCCCCGTCTGCAAGTCAGTCATGCGCGTATCGGTGCTGTCTAGCGTGGTCTGCTGCTGGGCAAGGATATCCGCAAGTTCCTGCATCCGCGACTCCAGCGGCGCAAGGTCGATTCCTTCTGCCTGCGCAAATTCCGCACGCAACTGATCGACTGCGGCATTCAGATCCTCGCTGGCCGTCACGGCTTCAGGCGCGGGTAAATCCGTGATCTGGTCGCGCAAGGCGGCAAGTTCGGCTTCGAGTGGCGACAGGTCCGCAGGGGCGGGCTGCGCAGCCAGTGCAGCGCGCAGCTCCGCGACTTCCGCTTCCAGGCCCGCGACATCCGGGCCAGCGGGCGCACCCTGATCAAGCAAGGTCTGCGCGCCAAATCCGATACCGCCGGCAAGCACCCCGCCCAGAAGCAACGGGAAAATGCTGCGCTTGGGCGCAGGCGGCGGTGGCGGGGGGCTTGACGATACCGCGGCAGGCGGAACTGTGCCACCCTGCGCTTGCGCGGTCGGTTCTGACACACTGGGTGGGGTCACTGCGCTCTCCTGAGCGTTCTGATCGTGTAGTGGCCCCGCTTGCGCAACAGGTTCGGCCGTGTCCGAGGCTTCGGGCGATGGTCCCTCCGGACCATTGGCGCCGGGCGCGGCCTCTGCTGCGCCCGGAGCCTCCGTCATGGCCGGGTCATCCGGGGTGTCGGCACGTTGGGCGTCGGGCGTCTCCGAAGCAAAAGACAGGTCCGCCTCCGGCAGTTTCGCCCCGGCAAGCTCGGGCATATCCGGGTCTGCGGCCTCTGGCTCTGATGTGCCACCCGGTCCGGTCGCGGCCTCTGTTGCACTCTGATCCTTGGCGATGGCCGGGTCATCGAGAGTATCGGCAGGCTCGGCATCCGGCACGAAGGGTTTGTCCGCATCTGCAGTTGTTTCCGCAAATT
>SLQN01000555.1 GCA_007131465.1 Paracoccaceae bacterium | reverse complement strand
TGCTGATCGGTGGCACGCTGTGGCTGTGGGCCCTGGGTCAGGCCACACCGGGCGCGATTGCGGCGGCGGGGGCCGTGGCCATCCGCATCTCGCAGATGACTGGCTGGGTCAGTTTCGTGCTGATGGCGATTTACGGTAATCTGGGCGAGGTCGAGGACGGGATGAAGACCCTGACCCCGCGCCCAACGCTGGAGGACGCGCCCGCTGCGACGCATCTTGACCGGGTGCAGGGCGCGATCGGCTTTGAGGGTGTGGGCTTCGCCTATGGTCGCCAGACAGGCGGAGTTGACGCGCTGAGCCTGCAGGTCGCACCGGGCCAGAAGATCGGCATTGTCGGCGCGTCCGGGGCGGGCAAGTCGACGCTGGTGGCGCTTTTGCTGCGGCTTTATGATGTCGAAGCGGGCCGGATCACGATTGACGGGCAGGATATCCGGGACGTGACGCAGGAAAGCCTGCGGCGCAACATTGCGATGGTCACGCAGGAAACGGCGATGTTCAACCGCTCGGCGCTGGAAAATATCCGCTATGGCCGCCCCGATGCCACGCTCGCCGAGGTCGAGGCCGCAGCACGGGCCGCCGAGGCGCATGCGTTTATCCTCGATCTTGAGGATCACGAGGGGCGCAAGGGCTATCAGGCCCATCTGGGCGAACGCGGCGTGCGGCTTTCGGGTGGACAGCGCCAGCGCATCGCCCTTGCGCGCGCCTTTCTGAAGGACGCGCCGATCCTTGTGCTGGACGAAGCGACCTCGGCGCTGGACAGCGAGGTCGAGGCCGCCATTCAGGATGCGCTGATCCCGCTGATGGCGGGCAAGACCGTGCTGGCCATCGCGCACCGATTGTCCACGATTTCGCAGCTTGACAGGATCATCGTGCTGGATGATGGCCGGATTGTCGAAGACGGCACGCATGAGGAGTTGTTGGCCGGAGGCGGGATTTATGCCAGCTTCTGGGCGCGGCAGTCGGGTGGATTTCTGGGCACGGACGACGCCGTGTCGTAACCACGGTCAAAGAAAGGTCAGGCGGGGCGCGATGATGGATCTGGAAACAGTCGAGGCCGCCGATCTGGGCCGGTCGCTGCGCGGAATAGCCCTCAACCTTCTGTGTCGGGATGTGCGGGCAATGGCGGCCTTCCTGCGCGAGGTGTTCGGGCTGGAGAGTCACCGCTTGAGTGCCGATTTCGCCATCATCCGGCACGGCGACATGCTGCTGCAACTGCACAGCGACGCAACCTTCCGCGCCCATCCGCTGCTGGGTTTGCTGCCAGAGGCCCCGCCGCGCGGCGCAGGCGTGCAAATCTACTTGCTGGGGGTCGATCCCGACGCGGCAGTCGCACGCGCCAATCCCGGCCAGGTGCTGGAAGCCCCGACCGACAAGCCGCACGGGCTGCGTGAGGCCACGATCATTTCGCCCGATGGCTATGCGTTCTCGCCGGCCCGCGCATCATGACAGAGCTGACGATCCTGCGGCTGGGCCATCATGGGGACGGCATTGCCGAAGGGCCGGTTTATGTGCCGCGCACCCTTCCGGGCGAAGTGGTCACGGGGGCGGTAGAAGCGGGCCGCGTGGCGCAGCCGCGCATCCTGCACCCCGCGCCCCAGCGCATCACAGCCCCCTGCCCGCATTATCACACCTGCGGGGGCTGCGCGCTGCAACATGCGCGAGAAGATTTCGTATCAACCTGGAAACAGGAGGTCATCCGCCAGGCCCTTGCCGCGCAGGGGCTGGCGGCAGAGTTTCGCGCGCCTCATATCTCGCCGCTTTACAGCCGCCGCCGCGCCACCTTTGCCGGGCGACGGCTGAAGAAGGGCGCGCTGGTGGGGTTTCATGCCCGCGCTTCCGACGTGATCACCCCTGTCCCCGACTGCCTGATCCTGCACCCTGACCTGACAGCGGCCCTGCCCTTGCTGGAAGACCTGACCAGTTGGGCGGGGTCACGCAAAACGGCGCTGGCGCTGGCGCTGACCCGGTCCGAGGTCGGGCTTGATCTGGCTGTCACGGGTGGCAAGGCGATGGATGACGGCTTGCGCGCCATGCTTGGCCAATGGGCGGGGCAATCCGGGCTGGCACGGCTGGCCTGGGAGGGCGAGGTCATCGCGCAGATGCGTCCCCCTCTGCAGCAGATGGGCCGCGCGCGTGTTGCCCCCCCGCCCGGCGCATTCCTGCAAGCCACGCTCGCGGCCGAGGCCGCAATGCAGGCGGCCCTGCGCGAGATCTGCGCCGATGCGCGGCGCGTGGTCGATCTGTTTGCGGGCTGTGGCACCTTCACCCTGCCGCTGGCGGAGATGGCCGAAGTTCACGCGGTCGAGGGGTCGGCAGACATGCTCGCCGCGCTTGATAGGGGCTGGCGGCAGGCTGTGGGGCTGAAGCGCGTGACGCATGAAGCCCGCGACCTGTTTCGCCGCCCGCTTCTGGCCGAAGACCTGTCGCGCTATGACTGCGCCGTCATCGACCCGCCACGCGCGGGCGCCGAGGCGCAGATGCACGCCCTTGCCGTCAGCGACGTGGCCTGCATCGGCGCCGTGTCGTGCAACCCGACCACCTTTGCGCGCGACGCGCGAATTCTTGTCCAGGGCGGATATCGGCTGGACTGGGTGCAACTGATCGACCAGTTCCGCTTCAGCCCGCATGTGGAGCTTGCAGCCCGCTTCGTGAGATAGCATATCGCGCGCAGGACCAAGACCAGAGGGATACCAATGCTCAGCCGTGAAAAAACCGCCGTCTTTCTGGATCAGGCCTGGGTGCGCAACGGGATCATCGGCGTGATCGTGTTCAACGCCGTTCTCTTGGGAATGGAGACGTCCGACACGCTGATGGGCGCGGCCGGAACGCTGATCCTTTCGCTCGACAAGCTGTGCCTGACGATCTTCGTGATCGAACTCGCGCTGAAATTCCATGCGCAGCGGCTGTCGTTCTTCCGGTCGGGCTGGAACGTGTTCGACTTCCTGATTGTCGGCATCTCGCTCGTGCCGGGTGCGCAGACCTTCAGCGTCTTGCGCGCGCTGCGCATCCTGCGGCTGTTGCGCGTGATCTCGGTCAGTCCCAACCTGCGGCGCGTGGTCGAAGGCTTCATCAAGGCGCTGCCGGGGATGGGGTCCGTGTTTCTGCTGATGGGGATGCTGTTCTATATCGGCGCGGTCATGGCCACGACGCTGTTCCGAAACAGCTTTCCCGATTGGTTCGGGGACTTGGGCAATTCGGCCTATTCGCTCTTCCAGATCATGACGCTCGAGAGCTGGTCCATGGGCATCGTGCGCCCCGTGATGGAGGTCTACCCCTATGCCTGG
>SLQN01000090.1 GCA_007131465.1 Paracoccaceae bacterium | reverse complement strand
ATAGTCGCGTTGCCGGTATAGCCCATCGCGGCCCTGAGCCCGCCGACAAGCTGGTAGATCACATTGGTCGCTGCGCCCTTGTAGGGAACCTGCCCCTCGATCCCTTCGGGAACGAGCTTGTCGCTGGCGGCATCCTTCTGGAAATACCGGTCCGCCGAGCCGCGCGCCATCGCCCCAAGACTGCCCATGCCGCGATAGCTTTTATAGCTGCGGCCCTGAAACAGGATCATCTCGCCCGGTGCTTCATCGGTGCCCGCAATCGCACTGCCGACCATTGCGCAGCTTGCGCCAGCGGCAATCGCCTTGGCGAAATCGCCCGACATCTTGATGCCGCCATCAGCAATGACCGGAATATCGCCTGCCGCCTGTGCACAATCGAGGATCGCGGTCAGTTGCGGCACGCCGACCCCCGCGACCACCCGTGTCGTGCAGATCGAGCCCGGCCCGATCCCCACCTTTACAGCATCCGCGCCCGCATCGATCAGGGCGCGGGTCGCCTCGGCGGTCGCAACATTCCCGGCAATGACCTGCGCTGCGTTGGACTGTGCCTTGATCCGTTCGACCGCCTTGGCCACGCCTTCGGAATGGCCATGCGCGGTATCGATCACCACCAGATCGACGCCTGCCTCGATCAGCGCCATGGACCGCTCATAGCCCGCATCCCCGACAGTCGAGGCCGCCGCAACGCGCAGACGCGCCAGTTCATCCTTGCAGGCCGTGGGGTTCAGCACAGCGCGGTCGATGTCGCGCAAGGTCAGAAGCCCGGTCAGGCGGCCCTGCGCATCAGTGACCAGCAGTTTCTCGATCCGCCGCGCCTGCATCAGCGAACGCGCTTCATCGCGGTCTGCGGGCTCGCGCAGGATGGCCAGGTTGTCCGCCGTCATCATCACCTTGACAGGCGTGGCATCGTCGCTGGCGAAGCGCATGTCGCGATTGGTCACGATTCCCAGCACGCGGCCCTTGTCATCGATGACAGGAAAGCCCGTCACGTTGTAGCGGGCCTGAAGGTCCTTCGCATCGCGCAGGGTCTGGTCGGGGGTCAGGGTGATGGGGTCGAACACGATGCCGGATTCAAACCGCTTGACGCGGCGCACCTCGTTGGCCTGTGCCTCCGGGTCCAGATTGCGGTGGATCACCCCGATCCCGCCCGCCTGTGCCATGGCGATGGCCATGCGCGCTTCGGTCACGGTATCCATGGCCGAGGACAAAAGCGGAATGTTCATCCGGATGGAGCGGGTCACGAAGGTTGACGTATCCGCCTCTGTTGGCAGGACGCGCGAAGCCTGCGGTACGAGAAGCACATCGTCAAAGGTCAGCGCCTCGCGAATCTCCATGTCCGGACTCCTTCTGGCTGGATCGCTTGGCGCGTCTCCTTTTCATGTCTTGGCGGAAATGGAAACCCCAAACGGGGGTGCGGTCCGGGTCTATGGTGCGAAAGGATCCTCAGGATACCCCACCCCGGTCAGATACAGCCCGTCGGGCGGGCTGACCGGGCCACAGGCCGCGCGGTCGCGCGCGTCCAGTGCGGCCTTGACGGCCTCGGGCGGCCATGCCCCCGCGCCCACGCGTTCCAGCGTGCCGACAAGGCTGCGCACCTGATTGTGCAGGAAGGACCGCGCACGCAGCACAAAGTGGAATTCCTGTCCGTACGGCGTATCCTGCGCGCTGATCTCCAGCGCCTCCAGCGTCTTGACGGGCGATGGGGCCTGACACTGGCTGGCGCGGAAGGTGGTGAAATCATGCTGCCCCAGCAGGGGCCGCGCGGCCTCTTGCATTGCGGAAAGATCCAGTGCCTGGCGGACATGCCAGACGCGCCCGGCCAGCAATGTCGGCGGCGCGCGCCGTGCCAGCAGGCGAAACAGATAGCGCCGCTCGATCGCTGAAAACCGGGCGTGGAAATCAGCCTCCACAGGCGCGCAGGCCAGAACGGCGACGGGCAAGGGGCGCAGATGGTGGTTCAGCGCCTCCATCAGGCGAAAGGCGTCCCAGTCGCGGGTCATGTCGCAATGGGCGACCTGCCCGGTGGCATGCACGCCCGTATCTGTGCGCCCGGCGGCGGCGATGCGGGGCAGGTCCGGTTCCAGCCGCGACAGGGCGGTCTCGATCGCCTGTTGCACCGAAGGCTGGCCGGCCTGAATCTGCCAGCCACAAAAGGGCTGACCATCATATTCGATTTTCAAGGCATAGCGTGGCATGTCGCGCGAGGTAGCGCGCGTGCGCGGGCTTTGCAATCACCCTTCGTCGCGCAGAATGGCGGCCAGCCCGGTCTGATAATCCGGGTAAATCAGCGACAGCCTCAGTTCTCCCTTAATGCGGTCGTTGCGCACGCGTTTGCTGTCGGCATAGAAACTGCGCGCCATTGGCGACAGATCGGCCTGTGCAAAGGGCACTTCGGGCGGCGGCGCGATGCCCAGTAGCGCGGCCGCAAAGCGCAACACATCTTGCGGCGGGGCCGGGGCGTCATCGCACAGGTTGAAGATACGGCTGCCGATATCCGAGTGGATCGCGGCCTCCAGCGCCTGCCCGATATCGGCCTGATGAATGCGCGAGAAGACCTGCCCGTCCTTGATGACCATTTGCGCGCGGCCTTCACGCAATTTCTCGAATGGCCCGCGCCCCGGCCCGTAGATACCCGCCAGCCGGAACACATGCAGCCGCAGACCGGCTTCGTCGCACAGCGTTTGCCACGCAGCCTCTGCCCTCACACGCGCGATGGCGCGGTCCGAGTTTGCGTTTGCCGGTGTCTCCTCATCGACCCAGCCGCCCTGATGGTCGCCGTAGACTCCGATTGTGGACAGATACCCCACCCAGTCCAGATGGCGCGCGGCGGCAATCTGATCACTCTGCGCTGAAAGCACCGGGTCGTCGCGGAGCGGGGCCACGGATGTCAGCAGATGCGTGGCCTGCGCCAAGGGCAAGGGTGTGCCGGGCCAGATCAGCGGCTCTACGCCGCGTGCGCGCATCGCGCGCGCGCGGTCGGGGCTACGGGTCGTTCCGATTATGCGCCAGCCCTGCGCCAGCAGCCGCGCTTCCAGCGCCTGCGCACTGTAGCCATGACCGATGGAAAGAAGCGTCTTCGTCATTGCTTTAGTATCCTTTCAGGTGGGGTCGGGTGCAAGAGGGGTCTTGTGCTTCTGATTTAGTCCCGAGCCCCAAAGTCCCGCATGCCGCGCGGTGGATTGCCGACCGGTCCGGTCCAGTCATCAAGACGGCACAGTCTGTGGATCCCGCTGATTCGCAGGCGCCCGTTCCTGCGAATTCCTGAAGATGGCGCCCCGCAATCCGGAGTT
>SLQN01000083.1 GCA_007131465.1 Paracoccaceae bacterium | reverse complement strand
TGGCAGCAGGCTTTCACGAAGAAGGACATGAAGCCCATCTTGACGCCGTGCTTCTTCTCGAACTGGTCCTTGTAGGTGTTGCGCAACTCCATCACGCCACTCATGTCGGCCTCGTTATACGTGGTCAGCATGGCGGCGGTGTTCTGCGCCTCCTTCAGGCGGCGCGCGATGGTCTGGCGCAGGCGGGTCATCTTGACGCGTTCCTCGCGCGCGGCGTCATCGGCAGGGACCGGGGCGCGCGGGGCCTGTTGGGCAACGGTCGGGGTGGGCACAGTCGGCGCAGCCGCTGGGGCCGCCCCGCCCGCACTGGCGCCCGCCTTTTGCACATCGTCTTTCATGATCCGGCCATCACGGCCCGTCCCGGTGACCTGATCGGCAGAAAGGCCCTTCTCTGCCATCAGCTTCTTGGCGGACGGGGCATCCTCGACATCGCGGCCCGTTGCCGCTGCCGCAGGCGCAGGCGCGTCAGAAGGCGCGGACGCCCCGGCACTGCCCGAGATCACGGCCAGCCTGCCGCCCGCCGCGACAGTGCTGCCCTCAGGGGCCACGATCTCGGACAGGATACCCGCCGCCGGGGCAGGCACTTCGACCGAGACCTTGTCGGTTTCCAGTTCGCACAGCATCTCGTCTTGCGCCACCGCCTCACCAGGCTTCTTGAACCAGCTTGCGACTGTCGCCTCGGACACGCTTTCACCAAGCGCCGGGACCATCACATCGACCGATTCGGCGGCTGCGCCGGACCCTGTTTGCGCGGGCGGGGCCGCTTCGGGCGTGGGTGTCGGGCTGGGCGCGGCAGCGCTGCCCGGTTCGGAAATCATCGCCAGCAGCGCGTCAACGCCCACTGTCGCGCCCTCAGCCGCGACGATCTCGCCCAGGGTTCCGGCCACGGGCGAGGGGACCTCGACGGTCACCTTGTCGGTTTCCAGCTCGCACAGCATTTCATCCACAGCGACGGCATCGCCCGGTTTCTTGAACCATGTGGCAACAGTGGCTTCAGAGACGCTTTCCCCCAGAACGGGGACTCGGATTTCGGTGGACATAGTCTTGTTATCCCTCGATTGTCAGCGCGTCATTCACGAGCGCGGCTTGTTGTGCTTTATGTTGGCTCGCCAGCCCGGTCGCAACCGAGGCCGAGGCCGGACGACCGACATAGCGCGGCCGCTTGCTGATAGAATTCAGGCGTTGCAGGACCCATTCGAGATTGGGCTCGATGAAGGACCACGCGCCCTGGTTCTTGGGCTCTTCCTGACACCAGATCACTTCGGCATTGGCGAAGCGTTCCAGTTCCTTCAACAATGCCATCGCCGGGAACGGGTAGAACTGTTCGACCCGCAGCAGATAGATGTCATCGATCCCGCGCGCATCGCGCTCTTCCAGCAGGTCGAAATAGACCTTGCCCGAACACATCACCACGCGGCGGATCTTGTCATCAGCTTGCAACTCGGTGTCGCTGTTGCCCTTCTGGGCGTCATCCCACAGCACGCGGTGGAAGCTGGACCCCTCAACAAAATCGCTGGTCTCGGAGATGCACAGCTTGTGGCGCAGCAGCGATTTCGGCGTCATCAGCACCAGCGGCTTGCGGAAACTCCGGTGGATCTGACGGCGCAGGATGTGAAAGTAATTGGCGGGCGTCGAGCAGTTGGCGACAATCCAGTTGTCCTGCGCGCATTGTTGCAGGAATCGTTCCAGCCGGGCGCTGGAATGTTCCGGGCCCTGCCCTTCGAACCCATGCGGCAGCAGCATGATCAGCCCCGACATGCGCAGCCACTTGCTTTCCCCCGAGGAGATGAACTGATCGAACATGATCTGCGCGCCATTGGCGAAATCGCCGAATTGCGCTTCCCACATCACCAGCGCATTGGGTTCGGCCAGCGAGTAGCCGTATTCGAACCCCAGCACCGCATATTCCGAGAGCATCGAGTCGATGACCTCGTAGCGCGCCTGCCCTTCCTTGATATTGTTGAGCGGGTAGAAGCGATCTTCGGTCTGCTGGTCGATCAGGGCAGAATGGCGCTGGCTGAACGTACCGCGCGTCGAATCCTGTCCGGCCAGCCGCACCGGATAGCCTTCGGCGACCAGGCTGCCGAAGGCCAGCGCCTCGGCGGTGGCCCAGTCAAAACCACGCCCGCTTGCGAACATCTCCTGCTTCGCGTCTAACTGGCGCGCTACGGTCTTGTGGATGTTGAACCCTTCGGGAAAGCGCGTCAGGGCCGCACCGACCTCATCCATCGAAGCCTTCGAGATCCATGTCTCGCCGCGCTGGTATTCCGTGCCTTCGCGGTTCAGATGCGACCAGCGCCCGTCCAGCCAGTCGGCCTTGTTGGGCTTGTAGGTCTTTCCGGTCTCGAATTCCTCGTTCAGGAAAGCCTGGAAGGCGGCCTTCATGTCCTCGATCTCGCCTTCCGGGATCAGCCCGTCGGCCACCAACCGCTCGGTATAGATTTGCAGCGTCGATTTGTGCTTCTTGATGCGGGTATACATCGCCGGGTTGGTGAACATCGGCTCGTCGCCTTCGTTATGCCCGAACCGGCGATAACAAAAGATGTCAAGCACGACATCCTTGAGGAATTTCTGCCGAAATTCGGTCGCTACCCGCGCGGCATGGACCACGGCTTCCGGGTCATCGCCGTTCACATGGAAGATCGGGGCTTCGACCATCAGCGCGATATCGGTCGGATAAGGCGATGAGCGCGAAAAATGCGGCGCGGTCGTAAAGCCGATCTGGTTGTTGACGATGATATGGATCGTGCCGCCGGTGCGATGCCCGCGCAGGCCCGACAGCCCGAAACCTTCGGCCACCACACCCTGCCCGGCAAAGGCCGCGTCGCCATGCAGCAGCACGGCCACAACCTTGCGGCGTTCAGTGTCATTGATCTGGTCCTGCTTGGCGCGGACCTTGCCCAGGACCACCGGATTGACGGCTTCCAGATGCGAGGGGTTGGCCGTCAGCGACAGATGCACTGTGTTGCCGTCGAATTCGCGGTCCGAGGACGCGCCAAGGTGATATTTCACATCACCCGACCCGTCCACATCCTCGGGCTTGAAGCTGCCGCCCTGGAATTCGTTGAAGATGGCGCGGTAGGGCTTGGCCATCACATTGGCGAGAATGTTCAACCGCCCCCGATGCGGCATGCCGATGGCGATTTCCTTCAGCCCCAGCGCGCCGCCGCGCTTGATGATCTGTTCCATCGCGGGGATGGTCGCCTCTGCCCCATCCAGACCGAAGCGCTTGGTCCCCATATACTTGACATGCAGGAACTTCTCGAACCCCTCGGCTTCGACCAGCTTGTTGA
>SLQN01000121.1 GCA_007131465.1 Paracoccaceae bacterium | reverse complement strand
TCCGAAGAGGGAGATAGCGGCAAGCGGGGGCGGGGTTGCACAAGAAAGAGGCCCGCGAACAATACCATGAGCGCAAACCAGACCAGCGGCGCGTGCCGTTCGCCCAGAAACAGGATCGACCAGAGCATCGCCCAGCCCGTGACCAGATAAGCGACCTGCGTGGCAAAGACGCTGCCCGCACGGCGCAAGAGGGTCACATAGCCCGCATAGGCCAGCGTGCCGCCCAGGCCGGCCGCCAGGATCGCCCAGATCGCAACCTTGGAGCCAGTGGGCAGGAGCGGCGCACCCGCGGCCAGCGTGACCGGGGCGATGACCAGCGCGGCCACGACCGACCCACCCAGAAGCGCCTGCATCGCCCCTGCCTGCGCGCGCGAGATATGGGCGACAAAGGCGCTTTCCAGCGCATAGCACAGGGGGGCGAGCGCGCTGACCAGAACGAACGCCACCGGCACGGCCTCGGGCAGGGTGCTTTCGGGCAGCACCAGAAGCGCCACCGCCCCCGCCCCGAGAGCAAGGCCCATACCGCGCGCAGGCTCGAACCGCTCGATCCGCAACCCCAGCGCCAGCGCAAGCGCGAACATCGGCACAAGCGAGGTCAGCATCGCGTGGATGCCTGCCGGGATGTAGCCCAGCGCCCAGTAGCCCGCCAGATGCGGCGCAACGATTCCCAAAAGGCCCACGACCAGATACAGCCCCAGCGAGGCCCGGTCGAGCGGGAGGCGAATTCGACCGCGCAGGGTCAGGATGCCCGCCATCACGGCCACACCGATCAGGCTTTGCGTGAACACGATGGTCAGCGCGCTGATCCCGTCAAGCCGCGCAATCCGCACCAGCGGCGCGCCCAGGCCCCAGAGCGCGCCCACACCGACAAGGGCCACCAGTGCGAGCACCGGGCGGATGCGGGAGCGCTGCGCAGAGCGTGAAACCGCAACATCACGCAAGAGACCGGCCTTCCTTGGAGAGGGACAAGACTGCGCGAGACGGGGACAGAACCGCGCGATCCGGACAGGCGACCCTGCGAAAGGCCAAAACAGGATAACGCAGGAGAGCAGGCGTATCAGACGGCCGCGCCACCGTGAGAGACGGGCGCACCACCACATACCAAAGGGGCAAGCGCCTGCGAGAGGGGCGCGGAACGCCCGCGCCTGTCGGGTCTGCTGGCCTGTCTCCGGTGCAGCGGGGTGGCATGGCCTTGGCCGCACGCCCCATGCGTCAGCCCTGCTTTGGGGCAGGCAGATCGACCGGCGCAGGCCCCGCCTGCGGCAGCCGCCCGCCAAGGCGCACCATCTCGATGCGGGTGGTCTGGCCTGTGCGGTCATCGGTCTCGACATAGGTTCCCGACAGCGTGGCCGCGCCCATCGCAGGCTCGAACCGCGTCCGCGCCATGCCGGTGATGAAGCGGCGCATCGGTTCGTCCTTGTGCATCCCGATGACCGAATCATAGTCCCCGCACATGCCCGCATCGGCCTGGAACCCCGTCCCGCCGCCAAGGATCTGTGCATCGGCGGTGGGGATATGCGTATGCGTGCCGACGACAAGGCTCGCCCGCCCGTCGCACCAGTGGCCGATCGCGTATTTCTCGGACGTGGCCTCGCAATGCACATCGACCACTGCCGCCTGCACCATGCCGCCCCGCGGATGCGCGCGCAGCACCGGGTCGATGGCCGAAAACGGGTCGGAATAGGGCTGTTTCATGAACACCTGTCCCAGCACCTGCGCGACCAGCACGCGCCGCCCGCCCGGTGCATCAAAGACCCGCGCGCCCTGCCCCGGCGCGCCCGATTTCGCAAGGTTCAGCGGCCGCAGGATGCGCGCGTCCTGCGCGATGAACTCGCGCATCGGGCGCTGGTCGAAAGCATGATCGCCCAGCGTGATGCAATCGGCCCCGGCCTCCAGTAGCGCTTTGGCATGCTCGGGCGAGAGCCCTGCGCCCCCCGTCGCATTCTCGCCATTGAGGACGACGAAATCCAGCTTCCATTCGGCGCGCAGCTTTGGCAGCGTCTGGCTTATCGCCGCGCGCCCCGCCCGCCCCATCACATCGCCCAGAAAGAGTATACGCATGGGACACCGCTTAGGCGGCATCCGCGCATGGGGCAAGCTGAAATGCAGCGCTGGGGGCCGGTGCGGCCCTCGGAGACTTTCGCATGCGCAAACCACGATCCCGAAGGTGCGCCGTTGCCGCGCGATGCAGGCCGGGCCAGCGAAAAGCAGGGCCGCCGACCTCGCGCCTGCGCCCGGCGCGCAGCTCCGTCCGCGTCCGGCCTGTCGCCGCGTGCCCTGAGCCACAAACAGTATCCGCGTGCCCGTCACTTTGGGCCGCATCCGCCTGGGACTGCTAAAATTCGCAACAGAATTCCCATGCGAAAGCCGTAATCTCGACTACCATCCATGCGATGTGGAACCGGGAGTCTGTGGACATGGGACAGGTCGTCACGATTGCGAAAGACCCGCATGCGGTCGCATTTCCGGATGTGGCGCCGTGGGCAAGACAGCGCACGGACAGGGCTGAGGCAAGCGACCCGTTCGCCTGCGCCGTGCCGGATGCGGGAACTGATATCTGCACCCTTCACACCAGCCCGTCCGGCCCTGTGGCAGAGTGGCTTTTGTGCCTGCTCGCGGCGTTCTGTCAGATGGGGCGGACCGTCACATCTGCGCGCCTGCACGACGAACGGATCGAACTGACAGTTGATGGCGCACGCCTTGTCGTAGGCAAGGTTGCGCCACCTGTTACGCGTGGGCGTGCCTACTACCGCCCTCAGATGCCGCATGCCTCGCGAAAGGCGGGCCTGCTTGGGCATGCCCTGTCGCACCATGCGGCGGCCTGCCGTCTGCGGATCGACCAGCAGGCCGATCCAGAGGTGATCGGGGACATCTGCGGCCTGTTCGTGCAATTTCACCGCCCCGTAGCTGTCATCCTTGACCCCGCACGGTTGGTCCTGACCTTCGCCGAATTCGCCGCTATCCCGCCGGAGGTGCTGCGCCACTTGCCGCGCGGCGCACGCATCGCCCCTCTGGGGCGGCGCGGCACGCGCCCCAGCACCGACTGGATCGAGCATCCGCAGTGTGCAAGCCCCGCCACATTGTCCCAACCGCCGGGGCTTTTCTCGCATCACCGCAGCCGCGACAAGGGTCAGGCCACGCGTGCCGCAGTTGCCACGCTGCTTGGCAAGGGCGGGCAGGTGGCCAAAGCGTTTTGCAAGGCAAAGACCGAGCGCGAGGTGAAATCCGTTTTCAGGACCAGCCCGTCGCGCGGGACCGCGCGGGATCGGGCGAGTAGCGCGGAGCCTTTCGCGGCAC
>SLQN01000107.1 GCA_007131465.1 Paracoccaceae bacterium | reverse complement strand
CCGAGACCCTCTCGGTGCATGAGGCTGACAACACCGCCGATATCGCAGAATTCGGCGAAGGCCCGGATGTGGTCTGGCGCTTCGCGATGCGGCCCCTGCGCGGGACGGCTGCCGATATCCTGTCGGCCTCGCGCGCCGAGATCGACGCGCCAGAGGCCGATTGCATGGGGTTTCATTGCCAGATTGCACAATCCATCATCCCGCATCTGGCCGATTGGGACGAAGCGCGCAGCATGGAAGCCCCGGATTTCAGCCCCTCTTATGACCGGCTGTGGCAGGGTGCGCCCTCTGCGCCTGCTGTGCTGGATATGCTGGCACTGACCAGCCGGTTCGCCGAGACCGGGACAGGCGATGCCCGCTGGCAGCCCATCGAGCCACGCATGATGGACACGCCCGGCGACCCGTTCGTGGATGTGATCATCGAGGTGGGGCTTGGTCAGGCTGGCGGGGCCGAGGTGATGCTTTACGAGACGAACCTGCGCGATGATGAGTGGCAGTCCGTCTGGGACAGGCTCGGCGCGTTCGGTGGGCCGGGGCAGGACCGCGTATTCATCTCGGGGGCCGGAGAACGCTGGCCAAGCCGACAGTAGGCTACGCCCGCTGCGCCGAAATACCCGAGAGGACAAACGGATATGACACCTGAACTGCCTGTCGCGCGCATGAGACCTGCATGTGCCCTTCTTGCCGCAGTCCTGATGCCAATGAAGGCGAACGCGGAACCGCCCACCAGTGAAGCCACCGATTTCGTCTTAGAAGTAGCCGATATCGGGTTTTGTAACTTGCCAGAGATGTCGGGGACCGAGTTGTGTGGGGTCATCGCCGAGATACAGGACGGTCTGCCGCTGACTGGCACATTTGCAGCCCCGGCCGAGGCGGGCCTCTTCGGCAGCGGGCATTTCATCCGCAGCAGCGGAGGCGATGCGATTGCCGCGTCCATGGCCCGCTTGCCGGTTTGCAGGGGTTGCGCGTCCTGACACTGTCTGGCGCCCCCGTGACCGATATCGGCCCTGTCGAGGGCATCGCGGAACTGCGGATCGAGGGGTTCTGACGGCAAGCCCTCTGGGAATAACTGGAAAGGAAGGAAGTGACATGTCCATGAAACGGTTTCCGATTGCAGCCAGCCTGCTTGCGCTTTCAGTGTTTGTGTTCGCCACCCTGAGCGCCGCGCAGGCCAGCGAAGTCACTTACAGGGTGGTCAATGTCGCCTCCGATGATGTGCTGAATGTCCGCGACCGGGTGGGTGTTTCCGGCAGCCGCATCGTCGGGATCCTGCCACCCGGCACAGGCGGGATCGTCTGGACAGGCCAACAAGGCCGGTCGGCCGATGGCGGGACGTGGTATCAGATCAGCCATCCGCGCATTCCTCCGGGTGGCTGGGTCAATGCCCGCTTCCTTGCCGAGGAAGCCCCCGCCGCGCCCCAGGCCGGTGCGGAACCGCCCGGCAGCCTGTTCAAGGATCATACCGCGCATGAAAACTACTATCGCGTTGTCGGCGTTGCGCCCGATGACGTTCTCAACATTCGTTCGGCGGCCGGCGTGGCGCATGGAATTGTCGGGATTTTCCCGCCTGATGCGCGCCATGTTCGCATCACGGGGCGTATTCGCACCCTGAGCAGCGGGGCAGTGTGGGTCGAAGTGCGCGCTGCGACGCTGCCTGACGGGGTGGGCTGGGTCAATGGACGCTATCTTGACCGGATGTAGCGCGCCGGAAAGGAGTTGAACGATCCTTGACGCAGCGGCACTCTGACGGTGACGCGCCTGAATCAGAGGAGCTATGCGCAGATGACCGCAAGTCTGATCCCGGTCACACTGGCGTTCCTTGGCATCGCGATGCCTGCCGGGGCGGATCAGACGGTTCTGACATTGACCGACGCAATGCGCGATGCGGCGGTCATGCTGACGCGCGCGGGCCTGAAGGCACTGCCACAGGCGACGCTAGTCACCGCGATCTCGGTCACGGATGGCACGCTGCAATTCGAAGGCTTTCTGAGGTGCGATCTGTCGGCGGAACATGACGCGACAGGCGACAGGGTGATCGCGCTTGCGCTGAATGACTTCCGGCTCCAGGTCCTGGTGAGTGTTGAAACCTGGCCCGGGAAGGGCGCAGCCTTCACATTGTTGCTGCCTGTCGCGCATGACGAAGGGAATACCGCCAATGAAAGAGGCGCCGCTGATCTTGTGTGCCGAGGATGAGGCGCAGCTTCTGCGCGACATCTCGGATGAATTGCGAAACGCGGGCTACCGGGTCGCCGAGGCGCGCGATGGTGTGGAGTTGCTGGCGCATCTGGAACAGATGACGCCTGATCTGCTGCTGTGCGATATCATGATGCCAGGCCTTGATGGCTATGGGATGCTGGCCCGATTTCGCCGCGACTATCCGCATCTGGCGCATGTGCCGGTCGTGTTGCTGTCGGCCCAGTCCATGACCGAGGCCGTGATCCGCGGCAAGCGTGCCGGGGCCGATGATTATCTGACCAAACCCATAAATTACGACCTGTTGCTCTCGACGATCGAGGCGCGCCTTCGCCAGAGCAGGCAGGCACGCGCGGGCATCCGCACTCTGGCCGGGCTGGGCCAGCATCTGTTCGACGCGCTGGCCGTGGGCGTGGTGCTGTTCGATCCTGACGGACAGATCAGACACTGCAATCCGGTGGCCCGTCAGGTGCTGCGCGATCATGGGTCAGCCGTGCGGGCTGCGCTGTCGGACCCGGTCCGGCGCATGGGCACGTGTGCACACTCGGGCGTCGAGGACAGCCTGTCGGTGCTATTTGACGAAAACCGCCCTCTGATGGCGCAGATCCGTGCCTGCCCGCCCGATCCGGATACCGGAGCCCCCGCAATGGTGATCGCATTCCTGAACAACCCGGCATCGCGCGCGATCCTGTCCGCCGATGCGCTCAGGGACATGTTCGATCTGACCCCGACCGAAGCGCGCGTCGTACATCTTCTGGCATCCGGTCTGCGCCCGGAAGAGATCGGGCGGGAACTGGGGGTTGCGTCCACGACGATCGCGTTTCACATGCGTAACATCTTCGCAAAGACGCGAACCCACCGCCAGGCAGAGCTTGTCGCGCTGGTCCTGTCGCTGCCGCTTCACCCGGACTCGCGCTGAGCCCCGTCGGGCAGAGGGGGAGGCAGGATCGGAGCGCAACAGAAAGTAGTTGCGTGCCGCAGCCCCCCCGCTTTGCCATCATTCGGAGCGTTTCAGGTCGGTTTTCGGCCCCGTGCCCCCCTCAGTTCGCTGCGATCTGGCGCAGCAGGGGCGTGATCCGGCGCACTGTTGCGCGACGGTTGCGGGGTTCT
>SLQN01000498.1 GCA_007131465.1 Paracoccaceae bacterium | reverse complement strand
CCCAGTCCGCCGCTTTCATCGCCGCCACCTGTTCGGGGCTGCGGGCAAGCGCCGTGGCAACGCCATAGACCGTCACCGGCAGACCCCGTCCCGTGAACAACCGGTGCAGCCGCCAGAACCCGGCCCGCGCCCCGTAGTCATAGATCGATTCCATGTTCCAGTGACGCTGGCCCGGCCAGGGCGTCGCTCCGGGAATGTCAGACAGGAACCCTTCCGAAGCCGCGTCCCCATGCAGCAGGCAGTTTTCGCCGCCTTCTTCATAGTTCAGCACCAGCGAGATTGCGAGTTTCGCCTCGCCGGGCCAGGCAGGGGCCGGGGGTGTTGGACCATGGCCCGTCATATTGCGTGGGTAGCGTTGCAAGAATAACCTCCGGGGCTTGGGGCAGTCAGGGGAAATGACCGATGGCAGCTTTCTGCCACGATGGAAGCGTCCTTGACATCACGTCTTGCGTCAAGGGCTGGAATTTCCGCGCCCCGCGCTGCAAGACTGGGCGTCACCATAGTTTCTGGAGAGGGTCATGGCCGGATTTCTGACAACGCATGTGCTGGATACGGCGCGCGGACTGCCCGCAGCCGATCTGCTGGTCACGCTCTACCGGTTGGAGGGCGCGGACCGCAGGCGCATCGCGCAGATGCGTACAAATGCCGACGGGCGCACTGACAGCCCGATCCTGCCGCAAGCCGGCTTCGCGACCGGCCACTATGAGCTTGTCTTCGCGGCCGGGGACTATCTGCGCGCGACAGGGCAGGGCGGCGCAGAGCCGCTGTTTCTGGACGAAGTGCCCATCCGCTTCGGCATCAGCGATGCGCAAAGTCACTACCATGTGCCCTTGCTGCTATCGCCCTTCGGTTTCTCGACCTATCGCGGCAGTTGAGCCACATTTGCAGACCCGGGCCCCGCCAGACTGCCCAAATCTTGGACAGGCAGGGCGGGTCGAGGCTCCCCTTGATGCGTAGGGATGATTTAGAAGGTGATTCAGGGCGCGCGCGGTGCTTTCTGGGCCTGACATGGGTCGCTCTGACAGGATAACGTCGCGGCACAGCGATACGAGAGGACGCAAGGATGCTGGAACTGGCGGTCTGGATGGCCTGGGCGGAATTTGCGGTCCGCTGGCTGCATGTGATCACGGCGATTGCCTGGATCGGGTCCAGCTTCTATTTCATTGCGCTGGATCTGGGCCTGCGCAAATCCCCTGACTTGCCGGAAGGTGCCTATGGCGAGGAGTGGCAGGTGCATGGCGGGGGCTTCTACCACATCCAGAAATACCTTGTTGCGCCAGACCGCCTGCCTGAACATCTGATCTGGCACAAATGGCAAAGCTACTGGACCTGGCTATCGGGCTTCGCGCTGCTGGCGCTGGTCTATTATGTGGGTGCTGAGTTCTATCTGATCGACCGCGAAGTTGCGGATCTGGATGTCTGGCAGGCAATCGCGATTTCCGTGGCCTCGCTGGCCTTTGGCTGGGTGATCTACGACCTCCTGTGCAAGTCGCGTTTTGGCGCAGACAACACCCGGCTGATGGTCCTTCTGTTCGTGCTGCTGGTGATCATGTCATGGGGCTACACACAGGTTTTCACGGGCCGCGCCGCGCTTCTGCATCTGGGGGCATTCACGGCGACGATCATGTCGGCCAATGTCTTCATGATCATCATCCCCAACCAGAAGATCGTTGTCGCCGATCTGCGCGCGGGCCGGGTGCCGGACGCGAAATACGGGCAGATCGCCAAGCAACGCTCGACCCATAATAATTACCTCACGCTGCCGGTGATCTTCCTGATGCTGTCCAACCATTATCCGCTGGCCTTCGCATCCGAGTATAACTGGCTGATCGCGGGGCTCGTGTTCCTGATGGGGGTCACGATCCGGCATTTCTTCAACACCCTGCATATGGGCCGGGGCTACAGATGGTGGACCTGGGCCGCCACCACGGCGCTTTTCATCGCCATCATCCTGCTCTCGACCCTGGGCCAGCCGCGCGAGAGGGACGAAGACCTCGCCAGCCTGCCCCCGCATGTCGCCCGCTTCGCCGCCGATCCCGAATTCGAGGATGTCTACTGGACCGTGATGGGTCATTGTTCCATGTGCCACGCGAGGCAGCCCCTCTGGCCGGGGCTGCATTGGGCACCCAAGGGGGTGGTGCTGGAAACCGAGGCGCAGATCGCCCGCGCGGCGCAGACCATCTACCTGCAATCTGGCATCAGCCACGCCATGCCGCCGGGCAGCACAGTGCTGATGGAACCCGAGGCCCGCCAGCAGATCGCCGACTGGTATCGGCGCGTCACCGGCTCCTGATTTCATTTTGGTGAAAGTCTCCTGGGGGAGGCCCGCATCACGGGACGGGGGCGAAGCCACCCGGAGACCATAAACGGCGAACGCCCTGCCAGTCATGGCAGGGCGTTTGCCATCTGATCGCGCAAGCGACCTGGCTCAGCCGATCGCCGCCTGTTTCACTTCCTCATCGATGAAGGGCACGTATTGTGCGAAATTCTCGGCAAACATCCCGACCAGCTTGGCCGCCTGGCGATCATAGGCCGCAGGATCGGCCCAAGTGCGGCGCGGGTCCAGCAGATCATCCGCAACACCTGGCACGGATACCGGGACATCGAAGCCGAAATTCGGGTCGCGGCGGAATTCGACCGACTTGAGCGAGCCGTCGAGTGCCGCGCGCAGCAGCGCGCGTGTCGCCTTGATCGGCATGCGCGACCCGGTCCCGTAAGCGCCCCCTGTCCAGCCGGTATTGACCAGCCAGCAATCCGCCCCGAAACGCGCGATCTTGTTCTGCAACAGCTTGCCGTAAACCTCGGGGCGGCGCGGCATGAAGGGTGCGCCGAAACAGGTCGAGAAGGTCGGCTGCGGTTCGGTCACGCCCTGCTCGGTTCCCGCCACCTTGGAGGTGAAACCCGACAGGAAATGATACATCACCTGTGCCGGGGTCAGACGCGCTATCGGGGGCAGCACGCCGAAGGCGTCACAGGTCAGCATGATGATGTTCTTTGGAACCCCGCCCAGTGATGTCTTCGATGCATTCGAGACCGCATCCAGCGGATAGGCCACGCGCGTATTCGCGGTCAGGCTGTCATCCTCGAAATCCAGCTCCAGCGTGTCAGGGTCGAAGATCATGTTCTCGACAATGCTGCCGAAGCGGTGGGTCGTTGCATGAATTTCCGGTTCCGCTTCGGGGTCGAGGTTGATCGTCTTGGCATAGCAGCCGCCCTCGAAATTGAAGATGCCAGTGTCGGACCAGCCATGTTCGTCATCCCCGATCAGGATGCGCGCCGGATCCGCTGACAGCGTTGTCTTGCCAGTGCCCGACAGGCCGAAGAAGACGGCCGCGTCTTCCGGGTCGCCCGGTGCGTGATTGGCCGAGCAGTGCATCGGCATGATGCCCTTCGCGGGCAGCAGGTAATTCAGCAGCGTGAAGACGGATTTCTTGTTCTCGCCCGCATAGGCGGTATTGGCGATCAGGATCAGCTTGCGCTCGAAATCAAGCGCGATCACGGTGTCCGACCGGCAGCCATGCCGCGCCGGGTCCGCCTTGAAGCTGGGGCAGTTGATGATCGTGAAATCGGGCACGAATTGTGCCAACTCGCCAGCCTCGGGGCGGCGCAGCAGGTGGCGGATGAACAGCCCGTGCCATGCAAGCTCGGTAATCACGCGCACATCAAGACGGTGCGCCGGATCGGCCCCGGCATAGAGGTCCTGCACGAAAACTTCGCGCCCCTTTACATGATCCAGCATGTCGGCATGCAGCCTGTCGAAGGCGTCCACGCTCATGGGGGCGTTGTTTTCCCACCAGATGCTCGACTCCACTTCAGGACTGCGCACCACGAACTTGTCTTTCGGGGACCGCCCTGTATGCGTGCCCGTCTGCACCAGAAAAGCGCCGCCAAGTCCCAGCCGCCCTTCTCCGCGCTTCACCGCAGCGTCGATCAGCGCAGGCTCGATCAGGTTGTAATGGGCCTTTGCCACGCCAACAATTCCCTGATCTTCAAGGCGCTTTTCCGGGTTTACGCGGGGTATTGTCATTCTGGCTGCTCCCTCTGGCGCGTGATCAACTGATCACAAGCTCTGCATGCATATATCATCATGATCGCTGCGAAGCCTAGGCTCGATTAGGCGAGTTAGCGCAATCAGGACAGCGTTAGCGCAACATAAAGACTTTTCTGCGAGACTGAGTGTTGCCGATTCGCACAGGCCCGACCCGAATCGCATCATTGAAAACGCGGAAATGCGGTTTCGGGTTGCCTGAATCTGCGTTTTTGTGCCATATGTGGCAAAAATGTGGCGCAACTGCCGCGATAAACCGAGCACGGGTATAACCGAAAAAGGGCAGGCAAGATGTCGACAATCGCATTGGTTGATGATGACCGGAATATTCTGACATCCGTGTCCATCTGTCTGGAGGCCGAAGGTTTCCAGGTCGAAACGTATAATGACGGTCAGGCGGCCTATGACGCGTTCAATCGCAAGATGCCGGACATGGCCGTGCTGGACATGAAGATGCCGCGCATGGACGGGATGGAGCTGCTCCAGCGGCTGCGGCAGAAAACCCAGATGCCGATCATCTTCCTGACCTCCAAGGATGACGAGATTGACGAGGTTCTGGGTCTGCGGATGGGCGCTGATGACTATGTTACCAAGCCCTTCTCCCAGCGCCTTCTGGTCGAGCGAATTCGGGTGTTGCTGCGCCGACAGCAGGCGAATGAGGCCGGACCGGAAGCTGTCGAGGAAACCAAGGTCATGGTCCGGGGCCTTCTGGAAATGGACCCGTTGCGCCATCAGGTGAAATGGAGGGGAGAGGATGTCACGCTGACAGTGACCGAATTCCTGTTGCTTCAGGCCCTTGCGCAGCGTCCAGGTGTCGTCAAGTCGCGTGACCAGCTGATGGATGTGGCCTATGAAGATCAGGTCTATGTTGATGACCGTACGATTGACAGCCACATCAAGCGGCTCCGCAAGAAGATGCGCAATGCGGACCCGGAATTTTCTTCAATCGAGACGCTTTACGGCATAGGCTACAAATATAACGAAGTCTGACAGAAGGTCGGGCGGGGAAACCCCATTCAGGGCGGGGGAATACAGTGCAGAGGGAGTCAACCGCGGCAAGAACGGATATTGTTCTTGGGGATGACTGGGTTGGACCCGGCGATACTGTCGAGACGGAAGTGCGCGCATCGCGCGCCCGGCGCGGGTTCCTGAGCATTTCCAGCTCGCCGCTTGCGCGGAAAATCGCCCTGTTCAACCTGATCGCCCTTGTGGTGCTTATCGCCGGTATCCTGTTCACGAACCCCGTACGCGATTCTTTGCTGGAAAAGCAGGCGGAAATGCTGGGGAATACTGTCCAGCTTCTGGCCAGTGTCATCTCGACGGAGGGCGATCTTGAGCGGGCCTATATGGCGCTTGCTGACCGCCCCGGGTATGATGAACGGGTTGAAGTGCTGCTGGTCGGGCCCGACGGGGCCATTGTCGGGCGGATGCGCGGGAATGGTCGGCCGAACGAGCAACAGTCGCTCGAGCGTGCCACGCCGATCAGTGATTTTCTGGCGGCAATCTGGTCGGGCATGTCGTTTCTGACCCGCGTTGCAGATACTGCGGACCTCGGGGACCCTTTCGCCGCGATTGCGCAGGGCATGTATGAACGCAATCAGCAGGGCGAAGCTGCAAGCCACACCTATCGGGGCGCATCCGACCTGACCTGGATCGCCGCAAGCGCGCCGGTCTTGCGCGACGGGCAGGTGGTGGGTGCGGTTTTCCTGCGTCGCAGCCTTGATGACACAGCACAGTTGATGCGGGTGGAGCGTGAACAGGTGTTGCAGTTCTTTCTGATTGCCGTGCTGGTATCGATTGGGCTGAGCATGGTGCTGGCTTCGACAATCGCCAACCCGCTGGCCGATTTGGCGATGGCGGCGGAACTCGGCAAGCGCCGCGATGCGCGCAAATCCGGGGCCGGGGCGCGGGTGCGCATTCCCGATCTGTCAGGCCGACCGGATGAAATCGGCGATCTGTCACGCGCGATGCGGGGCATCGTCAATGCGCTTTATGACCGGGTCGAGGCGAATGAACGTTTTGCTGCCGATGTGGCGCACGAGATCAAGAATCCGCTGGCCTCGCTGCGCTCGGCTGTTGGCAGTCTGCGCATGGCCAAGCGTGAAGACCAGATCCAGAGGTTGCTGGAGGTCATTGAACACGATGTCCGACGGCTTGACCGTCTGGTGTCGGACACCTCCAATGCGTCGCGTCTGGATTCCGAGCTAGTCAAGGAAGAACAGGAAGAATTCGACCTTGTCATCCTGCTGGAAAACCTGTGCGAGCATCTGGCCCGTGAAGCCCGCGACAAGGGGGTGGAATTCATCAAGGTCCTGCCCAAGGAACCGGTGCGCATCACAGGGCTGGAAGGCAGGCTTGCGCAGGTCTTCGTGAACCTGATCACAAACGCGATTTCCTTTTGCGAGGAAGGCGATGCCGTGCGGGTCTGGGCGCGCCGACGGCAGGACCGTGTACTTGTGGTTGTGGAAGATACCGGGCCGGGCATCCCCGACAACGCCCTGAAAAAGGTCTTCAAGCGATTCTATTCCGAACGCCCGGCGCATCAGTTCGGCAATCATTCCGGGCTTGGCCTTGCGATTTCCAAGCAGATCATCGAGGCGCATCAGGGCGTGATCTGGGCCGAAAACATGCGCGCGATGGATGCCGAGCCCGACAGCCCCGCGCTGGGCGCGCGTTTTGTGGTCGGCCTGCCCTTGTGACCGGTGTGCTGTCGGGGCCGCATGTGCATGGAAGTGCCGTCGCCTTTCCCTTGCAGGAAGTCTGGGTGGCACTGCTGATCATCGGGCGATCCGGGGCAGGCAAATCCGAACTGGCGCTGGAACTGATGGGATTGGGCGCGATGCTGGTATCGGATGACCAGACCCTGCTGACGCGCCAGCACGACCATATTGCGGTCTCGCCCCCGGTGGCGCTGCGCGGGTTGATCGAGTTGCGCGGCATGGGCATCCTGCGTGCGCCCTGCCAACCCTCTGCGCGTCTGGCCGCAATCGTCGATCTGGATGATGTGGAGACCCGACGCCTGCCCGAAGAAGACTTCGCTGAAGTCCATGGTCTGCGCGTCGCGCGCTTGCGCAAATCCGTGAGCACGGCTTTTGCCGTGGGCCTGAAATACTACCTTTTGTCCGGGGACTGGCAACCAGAGGGCAGGTCGCGACATGACACAGACACATTCCGAGGGTGAAGGCCCGTGGCGACTGGTGCTGGTGACCGGGCCATCGGGCGCGGGGCGCAGCACGGCGCTGAACGCGCTCGAGGACCTGGGCTTCGAGGCGATCGACAACATGCCCCTGTCGCTGGTGCGGCCGCTTCTGGCGGCGGGGCTTGATCGTCCGCTGGCGCTGGTGCTGGACCCGCGCAACCGCGATTTCTCCGTGAATGGCCTGCTGGATCTGGTCGCGGATCTGGCCGCGCGGTCGGATATCACCTTCGATCTGGTCTATCTCGACTGTCCGGTGCAGGTGCTGATCCGGCGCTATTCGGAAACGCGCCGCCGCCACCCACTCAGTCCCGATGCGACCGCGCAGGTCGGGATCGAGATGGAAGCCCGCCTGCTTGACGCGGTGCGGCTACGCGCGGATGTCCTGCTGAAGACCGAGGGTCTGTCACCCCATGATCTGCGCGCGCAGGTGCAGGCGCTGTTTTCTGCGCCGACACATCAGCCGATGCGCGTTCAGGTCGAATCCTTCTCCTACAAACGCGGAATTCCGACGGGGGTGGATCTGGTCTTCGATTGTCGATTCCTGAACAATCCGCATTGGCAGGCGGATTTGCGGGCGCTTGACGGGCGCGATGCGCGCGTCTCAGGCTTCGTCAGCGACGATCCACGTTTCGCGACGTTCTTCGCGCATGTTTGCAACTTGGTTGAGTTCATGCTTCCAGTTTGCACGCAGGAGGGGAAGTCGCAGTTGACTATCGGGTTTGGGTGCACCGGGGGTCAACACAGATCAGTTGCAACTGCAGAAAAATTGGCAAAGGTGCTTGCACAGGGTCAATGGCAGGTGTCTAAACGTCACAGGGAACTGGAACGCATCGCGGCTCAGGTCGCATCTGCATAACATGCATGGGTCTGTTTTGTGATCGGGATCGTCATCGTTGCACATGGGGGCCTTGCGCGGGAATATCTGGCGGCGATCGAGCATGTGATCGGCAAACAGTCCGGCATTGCGGCCATTTCGATCGAATATGACCACGACAGGGCGGCCAAGCAGGCCGAGATCTCAGCCGCAGCAGCCTGTGTCGATGAAGGCGCGGGGGTGGTGGTGGTCACCGACATGTTCGGAGGCTCGCCGTCCAATCTGTCGCTGCCGGCCTGCGCCGGGCCGGACCGGCGCATCCTTTACGGGGCCAACCTGCCGATGCTCATCAAGCTGGCGAAGTCGCGCGATCTGGGCTTGCAGGCCGCCACCGCTGCGGCCCTTGATGCGGGGCGGAAATATATAAACTCTATAGAAATAGGGCGCTGAGGCGACAAGGCAGGAACGATTGACGGCATGATTGAATTTGACTTGCAGATCATCAATGAGAAAGGCCTGCACGCGCGGGCCTCGGCAAAATTCGTGGAAGTGGTCGAAGCCCATGACGCTACGGCCGAAGTCATGAAGGACGGGATGAGCGTGCCGGGCGATTCCATCATGGGGTTGCTGATGCTGGCCGCATCGCGCGGGACCGCCGTCACCGTGAAGGTTTCCGGCCCGCAATCGAGCGAATTGGCCGAGGCCCTGCGCGCGCTTGTCGCGGATTGTTTCGGCGAGGGGATGTAGCCACGCTCCCTGCGGTCTCACGCGCAGATAACGGCAGTGTTATTGAACGTGACTGACGAGTCGCGCGTTCTCCTATTGCGGCTACTGCCCGCATTCTTATCTGAGGAAGAGGACAAGGGACGGTTGCTTGTGCAAAGTCGCTGGCCGCTTCTCCCGAAAATAGAAGGAAGTCATCTATGACGTATGTAAATGGTATCTCCATAGCCGCAATCGCAGGATTACTGGCGACCGGAGCGGTTGCCGGGGAATTCGGGAAGGCCGGACCCGGTACAACCGAGCCGATGATCTCGACACCTGTGCAACAGGCAGCGCCCGCACGGTTTACCTGGACAGGCGGCTACGCTGGCGTCGGTGTAGGCTATGGCCGGATGGACTTCAGCGGTTTTGACAGCCAGAGCAGCGGCGTCGCGGGCCTGTTCGGCGGGTATCGTATGGACATGGGTGGATTCGTGGTTGGTGGCGAGGCGAATCTGATGCCTGCGACCCTCGGGACTGCCACCTTGCCGGGCGGTGACGAACTCAAGTGGGGCGGTTCTCTGATGGGGACTGCAGGTATGCCCTTCGGTGCAGAGGGGCGGACCCTTGGCTATGTTGGTGCGGGCCCCGCCTTCGTGCGGACAAGTGGAGCCGGGGGTTCCGAAAACTCTGTCGGCGGCACTGTGGCGCTCGGGGTTGATCACATGATTACCGACCAGATCATGGTTCGAGGCGGTGTCAACTATACAGTCATCAACAACGTCGGGAACACTAACCTCAATACCCGGACACTTGGTGCTGGCGTCGGGCTTGGCTTCAAGTTCTAATCTTACGTCAAGACGTTTGATCAAAGCCCGCGTACATCCTGTGCGCGGGCTTTTTTGCGATATTTTTGCCAAATGCGTTAAGTGTCAATCATCCTGCCCCAAACTTGGGGCGGGCCGACCGGCGGCAGGCGGGTATGCGGAGAAGTTGAACGGCGATCGCACGCCTTTCAGCCCGTCCATGTCCAGCGCCAGCCCGCGCGCGATGACCTGCGGGTCGGCGAAGACCTGCGCCATGTCATTGATAGGCCCGGCGGGAACATTCTGTCCCTCGCATGCCGTCAGAAGGGCCGCTTGTGTCCAGCGCGCAGTCTGCGCGCAGATCAGGTCTGAAAGGGCGGTCCGATTGTGCACCCGCACCGCATTTGTCGCATACTCGGCGTGGTGCGCCAATTCGCCCAGCCCCAGCAGCGCACACAGGCGCTGATACTGCCCGTCATTCCCCGTTGCGATGATGATATGGCCGTCCGCGCAGGGCACCACCTGATAGGGCGCAAGGTTGGGGTGGAAATTGCCCAACCGCCCCGGCGCGGTCCCCGTCGTAAGGTAATTCATCGCCTGATTGGTCATGATCGCAACCGCGCTGTCCATCAGCGCCATGTCGATATGCTGGCCCAGACCCGTGCGCGCGCGGTCATGCAGTGCCGCCAGAATTGCGGTGCTGGCATAGATGCCGGTGATGATATCGGTCACGGCGACGCCCACCTTGTGGGGCGCGCCCTCGGTGGGGCCTGTCACTGACATCAGCCCGGACATGCCCTGAATGATATAGTCATACCCTGCCCTGTGTGCATAAGGCCCGGTCTGGCCAAAGCCTGTGATGGAACAGTAGATCAGACGCGGATTCAGCGCGCAGAGGCTCGCGTGATCCAGCCCGTATTTCTGCAATCCGCCGACCTTGAAATTCTCGATCAGCACATCCGCCCCGGCCACGAGGTCGAGGACTTTCGCGCGCCCTTCCGGGGTGCGGAAATCGGCCGTGACCGAAGCCTTGCCGCGATTGGTGGCGTGGAAATAAGCGGCTTCGGGTACGCCGTCCCTGTCGATGAAGGGCGGGCCCCAGCGGCGTGTGTCATCCCCCTCGGGGGCTTCGACCTTGATCACCTCGGCCCCTAGGTCGGCGAGGGTCTGGCCCGCCCAGGGGCCAGCCAGAATGCGCGCAAGTTCTATTACGCGAAGGCCTGCGAGCGGTCCGGACATGGGGATCAACTTTCCAGTGCGTCGTTCAGGATACGCTCGAATTCCGCATAGGGCATGTTGGAATACAACCGCCCATTGATCACGAAGCTGGGGGTGGAGCGGATGCCATAGGTTTCGGCGTTCTGCTGGTAGAATTCTGTCAGTTCCAGGGCCTTGTCGGCATCTTCCAGACAGGCGTTGATCTGGTCGTTCCCCATCCCTGCCTGACGCCCAATGCGGCGCAGGTTGTTGGCCACATCCATCGGGTCGCTGGAGGCCAGCCACGCGCTTTGCGTCTCATAGATCAACTCCAGCATCCCGTGATAGCGCGACTCGCCACCGCAGCGGGCGACCATCGCGGCCCACAGACCGAACCGGTCGAAATACACTTCGCGCTTCAGGTAGAGGATTTGCCCGGTCTCGATGAAGTTTTCCTCGATCTGCCTGAATGGTCCGGCATTGAAATTGGCGCAATGCGGGCAGGTGAGCGACGAATACTCCACCACGACCACTGCCGCGTCCGGGTTGCCAAGCGGCATGTCCAGCGGGTGCAATTCCGTCGCCGCCACTGATGCGACTGCTTCCATCAGGGCGGGGCTGTTCGACTGGGTGCTATACCACCAGCCGCCCGCACCCAGCGCGGCGACAACGGCTATGGCGGGCACAAGCAACTTGTTCATGAGTGTTTTCCTTCAGGTTTTCGCGCCCTCGATAGGACATTGCAGGCCAGACGTTCAAGGGCTGTTCGCAGGCTTTCGTCATGGACGCCCGCCGCCGTGACCACGGAAGCGCGCTGCACCTCTGGCACTGGTGCGGCTGATTTCGGCGTTGCGGGCGCATGGGTGAATGTGGCCTGCCCGTCGGCAAAGCCGGTGGGGGCAGTCTGTGTCAGTGCGATCCGGGCGATGGCGTTATATCCGTAACAGGCATTCACCTTGTCGCGCAGCCGGGGCAGTTGCATTTGCAACACTGGCGCGGCGGCCCCGGTTGTCAGAAGCGTCAGGGTCGCCCCCAGCCCCCCCTTGCCATAGCCGATCTTCACAGGGCGGCACAGTGCTGCAACATCTTCCCCGGCAATCTCGGCCCAGTGCGTCAAGAGCCGCGTCACCGCAAATCCCCGCGATTCCCCGGCGCTGCGGATCTGGGGCGCGACCAGATGCGCCGCAGCCTCGAACCCGCGTTTGCGGCGTTGGGGGAGCGTGTTCGGGGCGGGTTTCTTTGGCATCCGGACTGTTCCGACCTTGCGTTGCGTGCTCCAGAGCTTACGCTGAACGCCAGTGAATTCCAGTGCGCAGCGGTGTATTTTCAAGGCAAGGCAATAAAACATGCGTGACGCGCAAGATAGCACAATACCGCAGATGCTGCTGCAGTGGTATGATCGCCATGCCCGCGAACTTCCCTGGCGTGTCCCGCCGGGCAGTGCGCGGCGGCCGGACCCCTATCGCATCTGGCTGTCCGAGGTGATGTTGCAGCAAACGACAGTCGCCGCCGTGAAGGCGTATTTCCACGCCTTCACCACCCGCTGGCCGCGCGTCGCGGACCTGGCAGCGGCCGAGGATGCTGACGTCATGGCCGCCTGGGCCGGGCTTGGCTATTACGCCCGTGCGCGCAACCTTCTGAAATGCGCGCGCATCGTGGCCGGGCAGGGCGGTTTTCCGACCACCCGCGCCGGGTTGCAAAATCTGCCCGGTGTCGGCCCCTATACCTCTGCCGCAATTGCTGCCATCGCTTTTGATGCTCCCGAAGCCGTGGTCGATGGCAATGTCGAACGGGTCATGGCGCGGCTGTTTGATGAACATACCCCGCTGCCCGCGGCCAAACCCTTGCT
>SLQN01000550.1 GCA_007131465.1 Paracoccaceae bacterium | reverse complement strand
TGCAGCGGGCAGGATGGCCGGGCGGGCTCGCGGCCTTTGCGGCCTGCACAGTGCCTTCGGCGCTGATTCTTTTCGTCTTCGCGCTGGGGGCGGCCAGTCTGGGCGGGACAGTGGGGCAGGGCGCATTGGCGGGCCTGAAGATCGTGGCCGTGGCGATTGTCGCGCAGGCGGTCTGGGGGATGGCGCGCGCGCTCTGCCCGGATCGTGCGCGCGCGCTGATTGCGCTGGGGGCAGTGGCGATGCTGGCCTTTGTGCCGGGGGCCTTGGGGATGGTGGGTGCCATAGTGATTGGCGCGCTGGCCGGGCTGGCGCTGGGACGCGGGCAGGCGGCGGAAACTCGTGTGCCGCACCTCGGCCCGGTGTCGCGCCGCGTCGGGATCGCTGCGCTTGTGGCGTTTTTCGCGCTGCTGATCGGGCTGCCGCTGCTGGCCGGGGTCGGTCAGGGCTTTGCTGTGCTGGATGCGTTCTACCGTGCCGGGGCGCTGGTCTTCGGCGGTGGGCATGTGGTCTTGCCGCTGTTGCAGGCCGAAACCGTGCAGACCGGGTGGGTGTCTTCTGACACGTTTCTGGCAGGCTATGGCGCGGCGCAGGCTGTGCCGGGGCCGCTGTTTACCTTTGCGGCCTATCTGGGGGCGGTGCTGGGGCCTGCGCCCAATGGGCTTGCGGGTGCAGTGCTGGCGCTGGGGGCGATCTTTCTGCCGGGCTTTCTGCTGCTGGCGGGCGTCCTGCCCTTTTGGGACCGGTTTCGCGCGCTGGCCTGGGCGCAATCGCTGTTGCAGGGTGCCAATGCAGCGGTGGTGGGCATTCTGGGCGCGGCATTATATACGCCGGTCTTCACCTCGGCCATCGGCGATGCGCGGGACTTCACGCTGGCGCTGGGCTGTTTTCTGGCGCTTGCGCTCTGGAACGCGCCACCCTGGGCCGTCGTGGTGCTGGCGGCTGCCGGGGGTATGGGGCTGGCGGTGATCGGCTAGCTGTTGTCCAGCATGGCGCGGATTTCGGCCAGAAGCGCATCCTGTTCGGCGCGGATGGCGGGGCTGCGGCCCCCCTCGATCGCGCCGAGGCCTTGGCCCAGCGTTTCGGCATAGGCGACGCGGTTGGCAATCTGCGTTTCGGCCAGTGTGGCGTCCAGCGCCTGTGCGGCCTCGAGGATCTCTGCCCCCAGTCGCGTGCCGGCGCGGGCGCGATTGAGCACGATCATCACTTCGCGCCCTTCGCGGTGGGCAAGGTCGAGCACGCCATCCGTGGCCCACAGATCGACATGGCTTGACGCGACGGGGATGATGACAAGGTCCGCAACACGCAGCGACGGGCGCAGGTCGCTATCGGCCTTGGGCGGGGTGTCGATGATCACGAAATCGGCCATATCGCGCAGTTTGCCAACCTCATAGCCGACCCCCCAGGCCGAGGCTGTCGAAAACTCCATGCCCGCATGGTGGTCTTCGGCTGCGCGGGCCATGAACCACCGGCCAAGCGAGCCTTGTGGGTCAGTGTCCAGAAACGCCACTTTTGCGCCTGCGCGCACCAGCATCACGCCCAGATTGACGGCAATCGTGGTCTTGCCACTGCCGCCCTTCTGTTGCGCAACTGTAATGACCTTGCCCTTCGCCATGACTCACCTCTTTTGCTGCGACGCAGCGTAATGCAACTCTCACGCGTATGCACGCGTTAAGTTTCAGGCCCGTTCATCTTTGGGCGAGCCCATCACGACCAGTGTCGTCAGCCGGTCCAGATAGGGGAACGCGCCCAGATAATCGGTGTGAAACTCCTTGTAGGCCGCCAGATCGCGCGCCTCGACCCGCAACAGGTATTCGACTGTGCCCGTCACATTGTGGCATTCGCGGACTTGTGGAGCGGCACGCATCAGGCGCTCGAAATCCTCCTGTGCAGCCTTGGTGTGGCGCGACAGCCCGACAGTGACATAGGCGATGAAACCAATGCCAAGCTGCGCAGGGTCCGTGACCGCGCGGTAGCCCGTGATGACCCCGCGCCGCTCCATGTCCTGCACGCGACGCAGGCAGGCAGAGGGCGACAGTCCCACGCGTTCGGCCAGTTCAAGGTTCGATATGCGTCCTTCATGCGAAAGAATTCGCAATATATGCTCTGAAATTATGTCAATCTGGCCCATAAATTGCGAATATAGGTTGGAATGAGCATTATTTGCAACTATCGCGCCACGAAAGACGCCTATTCTGCGCATCACTTATCAAGGAAACTTCGGATGACCGCAGAGCTGTTTCTGGCGCTTCTGGCCTTTGCCTTCGTGACCTCGGTCACACCGGGGCCGAACAACATCATGCTGCTCGCCTCGGGGGTGAATTTCGGCTTTCGCCGGACGCTGCCGCATATGCTGGGCATCGCACTCGGGCATGCCTTCATGGTGTTCGTGGTGGGTGTGGGGCTGGTGGGTGTCTTCATCACCTTCCCGGCTGCGCGACTGGCGCTGACGGTCGTTTCGGTTGTCTACATGCTGTGGCTCGCCTGGAAGATCGCGCATGCAGCGCCCCCAGAAGGAGGCAGGACACAGGGCCGCCCGCTGACATTTCTTCAAGCGGCGGGGTTTCAATGGGTCAACCCCAAGGCCTGGATCATGGCGCTTGGGGCCGTGACGATCTATGCGCCCGGGCAAGAATGGGGCGCGGTGGCATGGGTGGCCTTCGGGTTTCTGAGCGTGGGCTGGACGACCACCGTCATCTGGACAGTGCTGGGGCTTGGCCTGCGGCGCTTCCTGCAAAGGCCCAAGGCGTTGCGGGCGTTCAACTTCACGATGGCGGCGCTGCTTGTCGCCTCGCTTTGGCCGGTGCTCGTGCAGGGCTGACGGACGGACGAGCGGTGAAGCGACACGCTTGTGAGCCGCCCAATCAACTGCCAATATTTTAGGCGTCTCACCCTCGATGCCTTTACATTCCGGTCACTTCTGCCTTTCATGACACCAAGACAGGGAGAAGCGCAAACAATGGCAGACCCATTCTTCAACGAGATGTATGGCGCAGAAGGGCTGCGCCCGCCTTATCAGCGACTCGAAGGCTGGTATCAGAATATGCCGGCCGAGTTTCGCGCCCTCAAGCAGGCCGAGGCCGAAGGTCTGTTTCGCCGCTACGGCATCACCTTCGCGGTTTACGGCGAGGGTGGCGACCCGGACCGGCTGATCCCGTTCGACATGTTTCCGCGTGTGTTTTCAGCGGCAGAATGGCGCAGGCTGGAACGGGGTATCAAGCAGCGCGCGCGTGCGCTGAATGCGTTTCTGTCCGATGTCTATGACCGGGGCGAGATCATCCGCGCCGGGCGCATCCCCGCCGAGCTTGTCTATTGCAACGAGGCTTATGAGATC
>SLQN01000011.1 GCA_007131465.1 Paracoccaceae bacterium | reverse complement strand
TCTCGCCTCCGACATTGCCACGCAGCGGCGACAGCGGCGTCGGCCCCAGCGACATGGTGATCTGCGCACTGACCACCGGCCAGTCATCGGGGTTCTGCGCGGTCAGGTTCTCGGCCGCCAGCTTGCCGCCCTGCACGAATATCCCGGTTGTGCCAAGCGGCTTGTTCAGCCCGTCGATCCCGAAGGTAAAGCTGTCGATGGCCAGCGGGTCCCAGCCCGCGCCGATCTCGGCTTCCAGCGTCAGGCCCTTGAACAGGAACGGAAGCGTCCCCTTGAACCCGGCTTCGATATCCTTGTCGACGGTATTGATTTCGAAGCGCATTTCCTCGATGAACGGGCGCCCCGGCGCGGGCGTGCTGCCTGCCTGGCCTTCGTATTTGACCTCGCCGATGATGTCCCAGTTCCAGCCGTCCCCGTCGCGACCGATGCGCAGGTATTTGTCCCCGCGCGCAAAGAACGAGTCCGCGTCATCCTGATCGCCGGCAAGATCGAGCGTCAGCTTGCTGGTCGTGCTGTCGGCAAGGAAACTGTATTCCTTGGCCACCTTCTCGCCCCATGCGAATTCGGCCTTGCCGCTGAAATAGGCACTGTCGGTCAGCAGGTCATAGTCGATGCCCAGATCCGAGAATTCGAGCGAAAACGGCACCCCTTCGGGCAAGGGCAGCGCCAGCGCATCTTCGCTGAACCAGCGCCCGGTGCCCAGCCCCGACAGCCCGAAGGACGGGCCATCCGCGTCGATGTCGAGCGCCAGCAATCCGCCCGTGGTGCTGAGCGCATCAAGGATTCCGTCAAGGTTCAGGTCGGTGCGGAACGTAACGCCATCAGGGCGGATCACGATGTCGGAGAAGGCCAGCTCGATCAGATCGCCGACCAGCCGGTGCGACGCCGCCGCGCCCGTATCCTCGAAATCCGAAACGGCAAGCGATGCGAGGTTGATCGCGAATCCGCCCTCCATCAGCGGCAGATCGGTTGCGAACTGCCCGGCAAAGACCTTGCCCGCGACGGTCAGCGTACCACCGTCGATGCTGGCGCTGCCATCCTCGATCCGAAGCAATCCGGCCTCGCCGTCCTTGTGGCCGATCAGCAGCGTGGCGCCGGGCCGCGCGGTGATCGGGCCGCCGGGCACAGTGCGCTCCCATCCGGTCGAAGAGGCAAGGCGCAACTCGCCGGTGTCGATCACGTTGAAGTCGAAGGGCACCGTCAAGGTGGCCCCGGCCGCGCTGGTTGCCGTCACCTCGACCTGATAGATGTCGGGTTGCTCAGTCACGGTGCCGGAAAGCACCCCCTGCACCGGATCGAAGCTGACGCCCGCAGGCAACCCCGAAACTGACAGCGTGATCGCCCTGCCATCGGGGGCGGTGAAATACGGGGCCAACGGCAGCGCAACAGGCTCGTCCGGGGTGGTGAAGGCTTCGGAGAAAAGGTCCGAAATCGGCACGGCCAGTTCCTCGGGCATGGCGAGGATGAAGTTCTGCGGCGCGCTGCCCGTTGGCCCGGGGTTGATATCTGCCAGTAGCGTAAATCCACCATTGGCAAGATCAAGCGCGTAGGGTTCGGCGCCGTGCTCGGAATCTGTATGGCGAACGACCAGGGTATCCTTGTCCACGAAGAAATGGGACGTCCAGCCTGAGGGCATTTCCACCCCCTCGGCGATCAGCACGGAGCCGTCTGCCGTGCCGTCGGTCGCCCACACCGATTTGGTTGCCTGAGCGTCGGTACCTGTGACGCCCAGCAAGAGCCGACCATCCTGCAATTCGATCGAGCGGTCCACACGGGCAATGTTGTTGGCGATCCTTTCCGTTCCTGCTGGCGTGCCGTCAGTCACCCAGAGGGCCTGTCCGCCACTGGAAAAGACGATCTTGTTTTCATCGGTTGGGCCGATCGCCTTGCTGAACCTTGTCGCGCTGTCGAGGTTGTCCATCCCCATGGCGAGCCGAACCGTCCCGCCGCTCGTGCCATCGGTAATCCACAGACTTCCCGGCAGGCCGCCGCCCTCGCCATCGTTGGCGGCCCTGAACAGCGCCCGGTCTTCTCCGAAGCGGATGAAGCCGGTTACCGCGCCGTCGCCGGGACCGGGCACGATATCGACCAACAGCCGGGTGCCGTTCTCGGAGCCGTTCGTGACCCAGAGTTCGCGGCCTGAAAAGACCCGTACGAAACCGTCAATGTTTTCTGCTGCGACCTTGCGCGCACCGGCTGACGCAAAGACGGTCGTCATCTCGTTCAGTCCGATTCGCGTGTTCGAGAGTTCCAGAGGGTAGAAGTCATCGCCGATGTCGCGCTCAAACAGTGCGGGCTGCATAGGAAAGACCGGATCGGGCTCAGGTTCTGGAGCGTAGGGCACGGTGCCCTCGATCGTACCGTCGGTCACAAGGCTGGCGATCAGCAGGCGCCCGTCATCCAGAAGGCGAGTGCCCATACTTGGAAAAAGGGTACTTCCGGGTCCCGGGTTGGCATCTTTCAGCATGAAGGTGCCTTGTGGCGTGCCGTCGGTCACCCAGGGTTCGCGCCCGTGCACGCCATCATCGGCCTGAAAGACCACTTTGCCGTTGCCAAGCTTATAGAAATTGCTGGGCGAACTATGGAGCGGCCGGTTCTGTTCGACGCCTGGGTTGATGTCCTTCAGAAGCGAAGTGCCGGCGGTCGTGCCATCAGTGATCCAAAGTTCGTTGCCCGCATGGCCGTCGGGGGCCCAGTTACCGTCGAGGGCGCTGAACACTATGCGGCCATCACCCAGCGCGGTCATGTTGGCCGGGGCCCCGCTGATGCCTCGGCTGCCGATCTGGCGCAGCATGAAGGTGCCGTCCTCGGTACCATCGCTGACCCACAATTCACCGCGGGCCGTGGATTGCGTGGGGTCTTCGATCGCCCGAAAGACCACCCTCCCGTCGGGCAGCACCGCGAAATCGGTGGGGCTACTCCAGGCACTGCCGGGCGCGATGTCGCGCACCATGCGGGTACCAGAAGGCGTTCCGTCAGTGACCCAGAGCTCGCGGCCATGGGTGCCATCATTGGCCGTGAAGAACACAAATCTGGACATCGATTACCCTTTCATTCGGCACAGTCTGGTCGCTGTGCGGTTCTTTTTGACTGAACTTACCGCTAAGAGGGGTGCCGCAAGCATCCGGATCCACACAGCGACTGCATGTCGGCGTCAACGCGAAAGGAAATGACGATACGAGGCAACACGGAGCGCAGCGTGGACGGGAGACAGAGCGATGTCGGTTCACAGCCTTGACAGTATTGGAAGCGACACTTTTTTCCTTGATCTTGATCAAGTATTGCCGGGCCGAACAAAGCGATCATATGCGTATCGCGGGCCTTGGCGAAAAAGACTTTC
>SLQN01000483.1 GCA_007131465.1 Paracoccaceae bacterium | reverse complement strand
GGTTGCAGGGGCGGAATTGAAGGGGTTGCGTTTTGTATGGGCGCTTTGTATATACACTATCATATTCGCCCTACTCTTCTCAACAGCCTAACCCTACTCACACGACAAACCTCCCCGGCGGACCAAATTGCACACAGCAATCTGCTTTGGAGAGTAGGCAAATGGAATTTGAATAGGACGACTCCAAACGTCGGTCAAACATCGAAAAGCACGAGATTGACTTTGCAGATGCGATAGAAATCTTCGGGGCTGACCACCTGATCCTGCCCGCGCGTAGCGATATCGAAACCAGATGGATCGCCGTGGGGGCGCTGACCGATCAGGTGATCGCCGTTATATTCACTGTCCGAGGCGATGCATACCGCATCATCTCTGACCGAAAGGCCCGAACCGATGAACGAGAGCACTATCAAGACCTACACGCTCGACGAAATCCGCAAAATGAAGGGCCGCACTGATTGGGACAAGCTGCGCGCACAGGGGGATTACGAGGGCCCGCAAGAGTTCGACGTCGATTGGGCGCGCGCCGAACTGGTCACGCCCGAGGCAAAGAAGATGATCTCGCTCCGCGTCGATCCTGACGTGCTGGCATTCTTCAAATCACAGGGCGCGGGCTATCAGACCCGCATGAACGCCGTTCTGCGCGCGTGGATGGAGGCGCAGATCAGGCGCTGATCTTCTCGACCGTCAGATTGCCATTGGTATAGACGCAGATATCTGCCGCAATCGCCATGGCCCGCCGCGCCACGTCTTCGGCCCCCATCTCTGTCGCCATCAGCCCGCGCGCCGCAGCAAGCGCATAATTCCCGCCCGACCCGATGGCGGCGGCGTCATGCTCGGGCTCCAGAACATCGCCCGCGCCGGTAATCACGAACAGGTCGCGCCCGTCGGTCACGATCAGCATGGCCTCCAGTTTCTGCAAATACTTGTCGGTGCGCCAGTCCTTCGCCAGATCGACCGAGGCGCGCTGCAATTGCCCCGGTGTAGCTTCCAGCTTGGCCTCCAGCCGTTCCAGCAAGGTAAAGGCATCGGCGGTCGAGCCCGCGAAACCCGCGACCACCTCGTACCCGCCGGGCGAAAGCCTGCGCACCTTGCGCGCGGACCCCTTGATCACGGTCTGGCCCAGCGAAACCTGACCATCCCCTGCGACCACCACTTCGCCACCGCGACGCACCGCAAGAATGGTTGTTCCGTGCCAGCCGGGAAAATCGCTCATCGCACCCTCGTCATCTTGCCGAGACCTCGCGCCGAGCGTGGCGCTATGGCCAGACGCGCGCCTTTCAGATCGATTCTTTTATCCAGCTTTGTAACGCCGATTTCGGGGCCGCGCCGACCTTGTTGGACACGACCTTCCCATCCTTGAACATGAACAGGGCCGGAATCCCGCGAATGCCCATGGAAGCCGCCGTGTCGGGGTTTTCATCAACATTCACCTTGGCGATCTTGACCTTGCCATTGTATTCCACAGCCAGTTCTTCCAGCGCCGGGCCGATCTGCTTGCACGGGCCGCACCATTCGGCCCAGAAATCGACGACGACAGGAATGTCGGACTGGCGCACTTCGGCGTCAAATGTGGCATCGGTAACGGGTACAGTGGGCATCGGCCCCTCCAATCTGCGTCTGTGTTTCACCTCTAACTATGCCCCTGCCGCACCGGATTCAAGCTCTCCTCGCGCGGCAGCCTCTCGCAGCAGCGCGGGCGGCAGTTCCATCAGCCATGCTGTCGCTGTCCAAAGCAGAGCCACGCGGATTTTCCGGCCCGGGAAAACCTGTTCCAGCGCATCGGTATAGGCCGCCATCTGGCGCAAAAGCCCCTCGGGAATCTGCGCGGGGCTTTGGGGCAGAACGCGGTTCGACTTGTAGTCCACGGCCAGCACCTCGGTCTCGGACACGACCAACCGGTCGATCACGCCATACATCGCACGGCCCCACAGGTTCGCCGTGATCTCGACCTCGGCCAGTGTGCCGGGGGCGAAGAGGGGCACAAGCGCAGGTGCGTCAAGCACCCGCGCCGCCTCGACCACCAGCGCGTCCAGGTCCTCGGGTGCGCCGGTCTCGCTGCTGTCCAGCAGCGCGCGGGCATGCTCGGGCCAGTGCGCACGCGGCCAGTGCGGCAGGTGCTCCAGCAGCAGATGCAGCGCGGTTCCGCGCGCAGTGGCGGCGTCCGTGTCCAGCCCGGCTTCTCCGCCCAGCGCCTTTGCGCCCCCAAGCTGCGAGGGCGACAGGGGGCGCGGTGCGGGAGTCGGCGGCGCAGCGGGATGCCAGAGCATCGGCGGAAGGTCCGGCCCGGACGCGGCCTCTGTGTCCGACCCTGTGTCACCCTGCGCCGCGACAGGCCAGTTCAGATGCTGATGCCGCAGCCCAGTGCCGGTCGGGAAATCCTGCGCGACAGCGCCGACATGGCCCAGCCCGTCGAAGATACGGTTATACCAGCTTTCAGCCTTGTCCACTGCGCCTGCCGCCGCCACGATCAGCCAGCTTTCCGCCCGTGTCATGGCCACATACAACAGCCGCGAATCTTCCTGTGTGCGCAGATCGGCGGCGGCCTCCATTGCCTGTTGCAGGGCCGCTGGCGTCTCATTCCGGGTCCCGGACCAGCCGAGCGACCCGCCAAGCGGATATATCTGACGCCGCTCGGTCGGGGTGTAATCGGCCGTGTCGGGCAGGATCACCACAGGCGCTTCCAGCCCTTTCGCGCCATGCACGGTCATCACCCGCAACCGCCCCCCGGCCGCATCAAGCTCGCGCTTGATCTGCACATCGCCATGTTCCAACCAGCCGAGAAAACCCGTCAGACTGGGCGTTTCGACCTGCTCATAGGCCAGCGCCTGCGCCAGAAAGGCGTCAATGCCATCCTCGGCTTCCACCCCCAGCCGCGCGATCAGGCGGCGGCGGCCATCATGGCGGGTCAGCATCCGCTCGATCAGATCGAACGGGCGCAGGAAATCGGTCTGGCTGCGCAGATCGTCCAGCACGTCCAGCGTCGCGGCATCGCCGGTTTCGCGCAAACGCGTCCAGAGAAAGGTATCCCCGCGCCCCTGTGCCAGCCGGAACAGCCGGTCCTCGGACCAGCCGAACAGGGGCGAGCGCAGGCAGCCCGCCAGTGACAGGTCATCCTCCGGCATCGCAAGGAACGCGAGAAGCGCGGTCAGGTCGCGCACGGCCATCTCGCCACCCAGCCGCAGCCGGTCCGCGCCCGCAATCTCCAGCCCTGCCGCCTTGCACGCGGCGATGATCTCGTGAAACAGCGTATTGCGGCGACGCACCAGGATCAGCACATCGCCCTCACAGATCGGGCGCGGGCCATCGCGATGGGGGATTGCCACGCGCGCATCGATCATGGCACGCAATTCG
>SLQN01000442.1 GCA_007131465.1 Paracoccaceae bacterium | reverse complement strand
GGTCGATGCCCAAGGGCGCACCCCAGCCGCCAAGCGGCAGCATCACCACGCCCCCGGCCAGCACATCGCGCGCCAGCCCCACAACTGCGCCCGTAGTCAGGGCCAGCGTTGCAAGCCCGATCACGCCTGCCGCACGCGGCAGGATGAAGGCTGCAATCGCGCCAAACAGCGGCAGGAATATCGCAAGGATCATGGGAGATAGCTCAACGCTCATCGTCAGCCTCCAGCGTTTGCAGGCGGCGGATCAGCGCAAGCGCCACGGCCGTTGCGCTGACCATCACCACGATGCCGGTTATCACCAGCGCATGCGGCACAGGGTCGGGCGCGGCAGGGGGTTCGCGCCATGCGCCCACCACCAGCAAGAACCCCGCACCGACCGAGCATAGCTTCAGCGCCAGCACCCGGCGCAGCCTGTCTTGCGCGCAGAGCGCGCCCACAAGCCCAATGCCGAACACGGCGATACCACACAGGCCATAGATCAGATCAGGCGTCATCGCGCCCCCCTTTGGTCAGCGCGACCGGCTCGCGCCCGTGAAACAGCGCGGCCAGCGTCACAGCGATGGAGATGGTCACCAACCCCTCGATCAGCAGGATCAGGGTCTTGGCGTGTTCCAGCGGATACTCGAACGCCACGCGCCCGCCGCCCGCGACCAGAAGCGCCACCAGCGCGAAGGCCGCCGTGCCAAGCACGAATGCCCCGCGCGCGATGCCGCGATGCCCCGGCTGGGGCACATAAGCTCGCGTCAGCAACAGAAGCAAACCCACGGCCGCCAGCACGGCCCCACCCTGAAACGCACCGCCCGGTGCCTCGGCGCCCACCCACAGGAGATAGGTGCCAACCACGACGATGGCGGGCAGGGCGAGGCGCCCAAAACCCTGCCACACCTCGCCCATCGCGGGCGCGGGTGCGTCCGACAGGCCGCGTTCGATCTGCCAGACGGCAATCACCGCCGCCAGCAGGACCACCACTTCCATCAAGGTGTCATAGGCGCGGAAATTCAGCAAAACGCCCGTGACCGGATGGTCCACACCACTCAGTGGCATGGCCTCGGCCACCAGCGCATCGAAGCCCGGACCGGCGGCAGGCGCGCCAAGAAAGGCCACGGCCAGCCCCAGCGTGATCAGCCCGCAAAACGCCGCATTGGCCAGCGTCACACCCACAGGCACAGGGGTCACTGGCGTCACACCAAGGGCCGCCTGCTGGCCCAGCGTGCCCGAGACGAAGCGCAGGTGATGCAGCGTCTTGAGCAGCAGCGCCCCGGTGACACCTGTGCCGATGGCAGCTTCGGCAAGGGCCACATCGGGGGCAGACAAGCGCACCCAGGCCAGCGCGGACAGCAGACCAAAGATGACGAACAGCACGATCATTGCGAACAGATCGCGCACACTCAGCGCGGCAACCGCCAGCGCGACGATCGCCAGCGCCAGCAGCAGATCGAAGATCACCAGCGGGTCAGTCATCGCCCACCCCCGCACTTTGCCGCGCGTAGCGGGCGATCAGATGGCCGCAGGTAGCGCTGGCGACCGCGACGAAGAACCAGACCAGCGCGATGCGAAACACCTCGCCCGCCGACCCGGCCAGCAGCGCCACACCCAGCGCAATCAGCGCGAGCCCCAGCCCGTCGGCCTTGGTCAGCGCGTGCAGCCGGCAGTAGATATCGGGAAACCGCAGCAAACCCACTGTGCCCGCAATAAAGAAGGCAGTGCCAAGTGCGATAAGGGCCGCGGCAAATAGTTCCAGCATCAGCGCACCCCCCGAGAGGCCAGCACCACGAAAGCAACCAGCGTCACAGCCGCCAGCAGCGCAAAGACCATGGCGACATCCAGCAGGGCGGGCAGTGTCATCAGCTGCGACAGCACCAGCAGGATCGCCACAGCCGCCGTGCCGAACAGTTGCGCCGCCAACATCCGTTCAGCGGGTGCGGGGCCGCGAAAAACGCGGATCAGCCCTGCAAGGATCGACAGCAGCAACGCAATCAGGATCAGGGACAGGAATGTGCTCATGTGGAATGCTCCGGGTTTTGCGGCAGGGCGAAAAATGCCCTGATGCGGGCTTCAAGATCGGCCAGCGCGAGGTCGAGATCAGCGCGGGCGTCAAGCATATGGACGATCAGCGTGTCGCCCATGATCTCGGCGGACAAGGTGCCGGGCAAGAGCGTGATCGTGTTGACGAACATGACCCTTGGCGCGCCCGGCGGCAGAGTGAGGGGGCAGGCGCGAAAACAGGGGCGCAGACCCATGTCTGGTGCGAAAGCACGCAGCGCGACATCGACTGCGCCGCGCACCGATTGGACCGCGAACCACAGCGCGAAAACCAGCGCACCGCGCAGCGACAACCGCCAGTGCGGCGGCTTGGGGAACAGAAAAGGAATTGCAGCCCCAAGCAACACAGCGGGAATGCCGAAGATCAGCGAGTCCGCCCGCCAACCTGTCAACACCCCCCAGATTGCCGAAAGCACCAGCACAGACAGCAGCCAGCGCCGCACAACACGCAGGCGGTTCGGCCTCTCGGGGGTGCGGATTGCAGGAACAGTTTGCGCCGCATCGGTCTGCGGCAGGCCATGCCCGTCAGGACGCGTCAGCGATTGCACGCGCGCAGACGCGTTCAGGCGCAAGGGTGTGGTCGCGCTCATTGGTTTTTCCGGGCAGCCGTGGTGACGCTTCTTTCCCTGACAGGGCTGGGGATGGGGCTGCCTGTCCGATCCGTCCGGCACACCATGTCAGGGCTGCGCAGGGTCTTTCTGCGCTGTTGGCCAAAAAACGCCCCACTCGGCGCTTTCATCCGCTGATCAGGCAAAAAATTCGACAGTGACGCTGACTTTTTTTCACGCGCCTGATGCGGACACAGGGAGTGTGAAAAAACAACTTCACTGAAGGGTGATCCGGGATGAAACCCCGCGCGCGGGCGTTATTGCCGTATCAACAACAGGAGGAAGCCATGTCCATGACCTCGACCAACCTGCCGCAGCTTGCCGCCCCCAGCCTCCGCAAGGATGGGCTGATCAGCCTTTGGGGGCGGTTGCGGTATCGCCAGCCGGACACATATCATGCCTGGCTGGAAGAGCGCGACATGACCATCATCACCGCAACCCTGATGCGCCTGTCCGAGCGGCAGTTGAACCGCCTCGGCCTGTCGCGTGGCACGCTGGCGCTGGATGTCGAAGACCTGGCGCTGCGCGCCCGCCGCGAAGCCGAGATTGCCAGAGAGGTTCTGGAGCTGGTGGAGGACGAGGCCCCGGCACAACACGCCATCGCGGCAGAATGAAAGATGCCTTCAGGAACAAGGAAAAGCCGGGCCAGATTGCCCGGCTTTTTTCATGCCCAGAAAGGCTGGGTTTCGGAAACCAGAAACCGCATCAG